>DOUW01000251.1 GCA_003520365.1 Massilia sp. | reverse complement strand
CGACACCGCGCCGAACTCGCCCATCGCGCGCGCATTGCACAGGATGACGCCGTACAGCAGGCCCCACTTGATGTTCGGGAGCGTCACGCGCCAGAAGGTCTGCCAGCCGTTCGCGCCCAGCACCAGGGCCGCTTCCTCCTCCTCGGTGCCCTGCTGCTGCATCAGCGGGATCAGCTCGCGCGCCACGAACGGGAAGGTGATGAACACGGTCGCCAGCACGATGCCCGGCACCGCGAACAGGATCTTGATGTCGTGCGCGGCCAGCCACTCGCCGAACCAGCCCTGGGCGCCGAACAGCAGCACGTAGATCAGGCCGGCGATCACCGGCGAGACCGAGAACGGCAGGTCGATCAGGGTCAGCAGCACGCTCTTGCCGCGGAAATCGAACTTGGCGATGGCCCAGGCGGCGGCCACGCCGAACACCAGGTTCAGCGGCACCGAAATGCCGGCCGCGATCAGGGTCAGCTTGATGGCCGAGATCGCATCCGGGTCGAGGATCGATTCGACATAGGTGTCCCAGCCGCGCTTGAGCGCTTCGGTGAACACGGCGACCAGCGGCACGAACAGGAACAGGGTCAGGAAGGTCAGCGCGACGCCGATCAGCGTCCAGCGCACCCAGTTCGGTTCGAAGGTATTGGTTGTCGGGGCGCGCAGCGTGCGCGGCGCGGCGACGGTGGGTTTATCGACGATGGTATCGAGTGCAGCGCTCATTTCTTGCCCGCCCGTTTGCGCGTCCATGCCTGGAGCAGGTTGATCGTCAGGAGCAGGATGAACGAGATGATCAGCATCACGACCGCAATCGCGGTGGCGCCGGCATAGTCGTACTGCTCCAGTTTGGTGATGATGAACAGCGGCGTGATCTCGGACACCATCGGCAGGTTGCCGGCGATGAAGATGACCGAGCCGTATTCGCCGGTGGCGCGGGCAAAGGCCAGCGCGAAGCCGGTCAGCAGGGCCGGCACGATCGACGGCAGGATCACGCGGAAGAAAGTCTGCAGCGGGCTGGCGCCGAGACTGGCCGCGGCTTCCTCCAGTTCGCGTTCGGCCTCTTCCAGCACCGGCTGCACGGTGCGCACCACGAACGGCAGGCCGATGAAGGTCAGCGCGACGACCACGCCGAGCGGGGTGAACGCGACCTTGATGCCGAGTTTGTCGAGGTATTGGCCGATCCAGCCGTTGCTCGAATACAGGGCCGTCAGGGTGATGCCGGCCACGGCGGTCGGCAGCGCGAACGGCAGGTCGACCAGGGCGTCGATGAAGCGCTTGCCGGGAAACTTGTAGCGCACCAGCACCCAGGCAACGATGCCGCCGAAGACGACGTTGAGCGCCGCGCCGATCAGCGAGGCGCCGAAGGTGAGCTTGTAGGAAGCGACCACGCGCTCGGAGGTGACGGCGCTCCAGAAGGCTTCCCAGCTCATGGTGAAGGTTTTGAGGAAGACGGCCGAGAGCGGGATCAGCACGATCAGTGCGAGATAAAAGATCGTGAACCCGAGCGACAGCCCGAAGCCGGGAATGACCCGGCCGGGTGCGCGTGCTTGCGGGATGGAAGTCATGGGGTGCCTTATTACATTTTCTTCTAACAGGCTGACATAATCTCACGCAATATTCATAATACAAACGAAGGAATCTTCATTTGCATAGACGAATTACGCTATTAGCGGGCTGAACTCGATACGTCGCGTAAATCAGTAGATCAGTTTGGCCGCGACACCAGTCAGCGTCATGGCCAGCAGCGCGCGCAGGAAACGTTCAGGCACCTTGCGCGCCAACATCGAACCAAGGGTGATGCCGGGCAGCGAGCCGATCAGCAGGGTCACCAGCAGCATCCAGTCGATCGAGCCCAGCCACCAGTGGCCGAAGGCGGCGATCGCGGTCAGCGGCACCGCGTAGGCGATGTCGGTGCCGGCCACTTCGGCCGGGGTCAGCTTCGGGTAGAGCATTACCAGCAGGGTCGCGCCGATGGCGCCGGCGCCGATCGAGGACACCGTGACCAGCACGCCGAGAATGGCGCCGGAAATCACGGTGGCGGCGGTCAGGCTCCGCCCCTGCAGCTGGCGGCCCGGATGGGCATGGATCCAGGCCAGCATGCGGCGCCGGAACAGCAGCGCGACCACGGTCAGCATGACCGAGCCGGCGATCGAATAGCGGATGAGCTGGCCGATCTCGGCGTCGAGCGCACCGAAGTGGCGCAGCGCCAGCGTGGCGACCAAGGCGGCCGGCAGCGCGCCCAGGCACAGGCGGCGCACGATGGCCCAGTTGACCGTGTTATTGAACCGGTGGGTGATGGTGCCGGCGCCCTTGGTGATCGAGGCGAAGGCCAGGTCGGTGCCGACCGCGACCGTCGGCGAAACGCCGAACAGCAGCGTCAGGAGCGGCGTCATCAGCGAGCCGCCGCCGACGCCCGTCATGCCTACCAGGAGACCGACCCCGAAGCCGGCCGTAATGTATGTCATCAACATGCTGTACCCTCAAGTGAACCCAAGAGTAAGCCGGGTCAGCCGTTGGACAAACGACAGCTTCCTTATTTGCTTATGCGTGCAAGGGGGATGGGGGTGCTGAGGGCGACGGATCGTTATGCGGTTTTCGTAGGGTGGGCTCTTGAGCCCACGCGGGATCATCGGTCGAAAATACGCGGCGTGACCGGAAGTCCGGATACTCCAGCCTACCGGGTGGCGTTTCGATACATCACCGTTCGACCGCGTGGGTTCAAGAACCCACCCTACGCCCTTCGATCGCCATTGCGGCCGATCAAAGGACGTGGATGCCGGCCAGCGACTTACTTGTTCGGCTGCGGCGTCAAACGCAGGTAAGGACGCGGCGCCGTGTAGCCCTTCGGATACTTCTGCTTGAGCTGCTCCGGATCCTGCACGGTCAGCGGGATGATGACGTCGTCGCCATCCTTCCAGTTGCCCGGGGTGGCCACGGTGTAGCCGTCGGTCAATTGCAGGGCGTCGATGACGCGCAGCACTTCGTCGAAGTTGCGGCCGGTGCTCATCGGGTAGGTGATGGTCAGGCGGATTTTCTTGTTCGGGTCGATCACGAACAGCGAACGCACGGTCGCGGTGGCCGACTGTTCCGGATGGATCATGTCGTACAGGCTGGACACCGACTTGTCGGCGTCGGCGATGATCGGGAAGCCCACCACGGTCTGCTGGGTTTCCTCGATGTCCTTGATCCAGTTGCGGTGCTGCTCGGCCGGGTCGACCGACAGCGCGATCGCTTTCACGTTGCGCTTGTCGAATTCGGGCTTGAGCTTGGCGGTCAGGCCCAGTTCGGTGGTGCAGACCGGCGTGAAGTCGGCCGGGTGCGAGAACAGCACCACCCAGGAGTCGCCCGCCCACTCGTGAAAGCGGATGCGGCCGATGCTGGAATCCTGCTCGAAATCGGGTGCGGTATCGCCGAGGCGTAAGCTCATGGTTTTCTCCATAGTGAAGGACAAGGATGTGCGGCGTCACCATGGCGCCGCACTGACAATTCAGCCATTGTGCGGCATTTCTGACAAGCTTGCCGGGCTATCACGCAAACCGGTTGTAGAGCACCGTGCCCCAGGTGACGGCCGCCAGCAGGACGGAGAGGCCGACGGCAGCGCTGCCGAAATCCTTGGCGTTCTTCGACAATGGATGGCGTTCGAGCGAGATCCGGTCGACCACGGCCTCGAAGGCCGAATTGATCAGCTCGACGATCAGCACCAGCAGCAGCACCCCGATCAGGACCAGGCGCTCGAACGCCGACACCGGCAGCACGAAGGCGAAAATCACCCCCAGCACGAACACCAGCAGTTCCTGGCGGAAGGCGTGCTCGATGCGCCAGGCCGTGACCAGCCCCTGGATCGAATAATTCGACGCATTGATGATGCGGCGGAACCCACTTTTACTCTTGAACTCGCTGACCGGATCTTCCATGTAGTTTCCAAAAACACATACAAGATTCCATTATGCCCGTTCCCGTCCATGCCGTCGCTGCCGGATGTTAGACGCTGGGCACTAGTGAATCCGCCGACGCTTTTTCGCATTATGGTATAAAGTAGAGACGATACTGCACTGCACCAACCACATCATGAAAATCGACACCCTTGAACCAGCCAAGACCTCGATCCAGGTGATTGAACGCATGGTCGCGCTGCTCGATGCGCTGGCCAATTATCCGGACCCGGTCAGCCTGAAGGAACTCTCCAAGGTATCGGGCCTGCACCCTTCCACCGCGCACCGCATCCTGAACGACATGGTCGTGACCCGCTTCGTCGACCGCGTCGAGCCGGGCACTTACCGCCTCGGCATGCGGCTGCTGGAGCTGGGCAACGTGGTCAAGAGCCGGCTGTCGGTGCGCGAAGCGGCGCTGGACTTCATGCGCAACCTGCACAAGAAGACCCAGCAGACGGTGAACCTGTCGGTGCGCCAGGGCGACGAGATCGTCTACATCGACCGCGCCTTTTCCGAGCGTTCCGGCATGCAGGTGGTGCGCGCGATCGGCGGACGCGGTCCGCTGCACCTGACCTCGACCGGCAAGCTGTTCCTGTCGGTGGACGAGCCGAAGGCGATCCGGGCCTATGCGACCCGCACCGGTCTTGCCGGCCACAACAAGAATTCGATCACCGACCTCGCCAAGCTCGAACGCGAACTGAGCCTGGTGCGGGCGCGCGGCTATGCGCGCGACAACGAGGAGCTGGAACTGGGGGTGCGTTGCATGGCCGCCGGCATCCATGACGACAGCGGCAGGCTGGTGGCCGGCCTGTCGATCTCGGCGCCGGCCGACCGCCTGCAGGAGGAATGGCTCGACGACCTGGTGCAGACCGCCGGGCAGATTTCGGCCACGCTGGGCTTCCGCCCCGCCTCGGCAGCCTGAGCTCGAAAAAAAACCCTCGCGGCTGGCCGGGAGGGTTGGTAGAGCAGGCGCCGGTTGTCAGCGCTTCTGGAGCACCGTCGCCGCCGACACGGTCGAGAACGAGGTGTGGGTCGCGTCGCTGGCGGTCGCCGGCGATGCGGCGTGTGCTGCCGGAACGATGCTGTCGGGCGTCAGCGCTTCGAGCCAGCGCCGCATGCGGCCGGCATCGGCGGTCCGCGACATCTTGCCTTTCGAATCCAGGAACACCATGATCACGTTGCGCCCCTGGATCATCGCCTGCATCACCAGGCAGCGCCCTGCTTCGTTGATGAAACCGGTCTTCTGCAGGCCGATGTTCCAGTCGGGCAGCGCCACCAGGTAGTTCGTGTTCGCGTAGCGCATCGGGCGTCCGCTCGCCTCCACCACCCAGTTCGGGTCGGTCGAGTACTGGCGCAGCAAGGGCTTCTGGTGGGCAAAGGCGACCAGCTTGGCGAGGTCGCGCGCGCTCGAGACGTTCTGGCTCGACAGGCCGCTGGAATCGACGTAGCGGGTGTCGTTCATGCCCAGCTCCCTGGCCTTGGCGTTCATGGCGGCGACGAAAGCGCCGATACCACCCGGATAGTTACGGCCCAGCGCGGAAGCGGCCCGGTTCTCGGAGCTCATCAGGGCGATGTGCAGCAGGTTGCCACGGGTCATGCGTGCGCCGACGGGCAGGCGCGAGCTGCTGTACTTGAGGCGGTCGACGTCGGCGTTCGTGATCGTCAGCATCTCGTTCAGGTCCTGCCCTGCCTCGACGACGACCAGTCCGGTCATCAGCTTGGTGATCGAGGCGATCGGCAGCGGGACATTGGCGTTCTTCTCGAACAGGACTTCGGAGCTGTTCTGGTCCAGGACCAGCGCGACGTTCGAGCGAAGCGACAGCGGATCGTCCGTCTTGTGCAGGCCGGCCAGGTCGCCGGCGGTACGCATCGCCGCCACGGTCGGGGCGGCCTTGCGCACCACCTGGTAGGTGACGCGGCGCTTGCCGTTGACCTTGGTAACCCGGCGCACCATGCGCTGGCGATTGCCGTCGGCGGCCTGCGCCACGTCCTGGCGCTTGGCGCGCTTGGCCTTGGCCGCGGTCTTCTTCTTGACCGGCTTCCTTTTGGCGGCCTGGCGCTTCTGCTTTTCCGAGCTGGCCTGGCTTCCCGCGCCGGCGCCGGCCGCGGAGGCCGGCTCCGCCACCAGGAACAGCGATACCAGGATGGCCAACGCAAGCTTAATCATCTGCACTCCCTTGCATGTGAAACTGATGAGTCATGACTCAAGTGTAGCCGTGTCGACCTCAAGTACAAGCACATTTGACACTGTCGCCATCATTTTGCCCCACTTCAATGGCTTGCGGCGCGCCGCGCGGTCCGGAACATTCCCTTTCGATTCAAATGTGTACGCAGTGCAACATATCATTTTACAAAGTGCACGAAGGACGCCAGCGGCTCGCGTTCGGTGACGAGCGAGTTTTCAATCTTTTCCGGGTCGGCCCAGCCCAGCGCCATGCCGCATACCACGGTCTCGTTGGCGGGCAGGTGCAGTTGCTCGGCGATGATGCGGTGGTATTGGGTAAAGGCGGCCTGCGGGCAAGTGTCGAGCCCGCGTCCGCGCGCCGCCACCATGATGTTTTGCAGGAACATCCCGTAGTCGAGCCAGGAGCCCTGCTCCATGACGCGGTCGATCGTGAAGATCAGGCCGACCGGGGCATCGAAGAAACGGAAATTGCGCGCATGCTGGGCCGCCATGCCGGCCTTGTCGTCGCGCGTCAAACCCAGCAGGCTGTACAGATCCCAGCCGACCTTGCGCCGGCGGTCGATGAAGGGCGAGACCCACTCGCGCGGGTAATACGGGTATTCCTCGGTGTGCTGGCGCGACAGTTCCGGGTCGAGGTGCACGGCCAGGATCGCGCTGGATAAGGCACTGCGCGCCTGCCCCGTCAGCACGTAAACCTTCCACGGCTGGGTGTTCGTGCCCGAGGGCGCGCGCGCGGCCACCTCGAGGATTTTCTCGATGTCTTCCTGCGCAACGGGACGGTCGAGGAAGGCGCGGATCGAACGGCGCGAGGTGATGGCGGCGTCGACCGCTTCCTGCTGCTGGCTTGAAATCATGAAGTCTCCTTTTTCTTGACGACGAATGCGACACCGGCAACGGCTACCGCCATGCCCGCCAGCCCGAGCAGGCCGAGGGCCTCGCCGAACAGCAGCCAGGCCATGATAGCGGTCGTCGGCGGGGTCAGGTAGAGCAGGCTCGTCACCTCGGTGGCGGCGCTGCGGCTGATCAGCCGGAACAGCAGGAAGATCGCGCCGATCGACAGCGCGAACACCGACCACAGCAAGGCGCCAAGAAAGTGGATGGTCCACTCTACCTTTGACAACGAAACATCCAACTGTTCCAGAACGATCGCGAGCGGCAGCAGCACTGCCACCGTGGCCGCAAACTGGATCACGGTCCCCGTACGCAGGTCGAACTGCGGGCAATAGCGCTTCTGGTACATGGTGCCGGCGGTAATCGAGAACAGCGCCAGCACGCAATACAGGATGGGGGCGAGCGACAGGCCGGCCAGGTCGATCTTGGCATATACCACCAGGGCGACGCCGAGCAGGCCCAGCGCCAGTCCCAGCCATTGGCGCGGCAGCACGCGCTCGCCGATCAGCGGCGCGGCGACTGCCGTCAGGATCGGCTGCATGCCGACGATGAGCGCAGACAGGCCGGCCGGCATGCCGATCTTGATCGCGCTCCAGACGCCGCCGAGGTAGCCCGCCTGCAGCAGCAGGCCGGCGATGGCGACGTGCCAGATCCGGCCGCTCGGCCAGGGGGCGCGCCAAAGCAGCACGATGGGCACCAACACCACCAGCACGCCCAGGCAACGCAAGAGAAGGAAGGTGAGCGGCGGCGCATAAGGCAAGCCGTACTTGGCCGCGATGAAGCCGGTGCTCCACAGCACGACGAAGAACAGCGGCAGCGGCGCCAGCCAGGATTGGGCGGGACGTGTAGCGCCTGAGGTGGCGGTCGATGGGGCCATGATGGTCAAAGGTGGCGCGGCAGGCCATGGGCTGGCGTAAACGACAAGTCTAGCACGGGCGGCATGAACATTTTTCCGAGCCGAAAAAAGGCATGCAGATGGCCCGATTCGCTGGCAAAGCGATCAGTAAACTTGTTCATAAGTATTTCATTCGCTGCAAGAAAACAACAAAGCTTACCTCGATGGTGCATCGCACCAAAAACGCTTGACCTGCTCGCCAAAGTGAGGAAAAATTCGCTCTGTTGCGGTGCACAATACCTTCGATGCACCGGCCAGCCTTCCCGCTTCACCGGTCACAGCAGCATCATCCACATAACGTCTTGTTTGGAGAACCACATGTTTGCAATCCCTGAGCAGTTCTCGAATGCCACCAAAGCAAACCTCGAATCGCAATTCGCCCTGCTGTCCTCGCTGACGTCGAAGACCTTCGAAAGCATGGAAAAACTGGTGGAACTCAACATCGCCACCGCCCGCGCCACCTTGTCGGACAACTCGACCGCCGCCCGCCAGCTGCTGTCGGCCAAGGACCCGCAGGAATTCTTCCAGCTGTCCGCTTCCCAGGCCCAGCCGACCGCCGAGAAGGCGCTGTCGTACAGCCGCCAGCTGGCCTCGATCGCCACCGGCACCGGCGCCGAGTTCTCGAAGGCCGCCGAAAGCCAGATCGTCGAAGCCAACCGCAAGGTCATCGCCCTGGTCGACGAAGTGAGCAAGAACGCCCCGGCCGGTTCGGAAACCTTCGTTGCCGCCGTCAAGACCGCGATCAGCAACGCCAACGCCGGCTACGAGCAGTTCAGCAAGACCACCAAGCAGGCGGTCGAAGCCATGGAAAACAACATGAACGCGGCCATGTCGCAGTTCTCGAACGTCGCCGCCAAGGCGCCGGCCGCTGCCGCCAACGCCGCTTCGGCTGCCGCTGCCTAAGCTTCCTGCTTAAGTAAGAGTAAAAAGGGGCTGGCCGACATCGTCGGCCAGCCCCTTTTTTCGTAGGGTGGGCGCCCCGTGCCCACGCGTGAACGATGGGCAGACGCAACGCTC
>DOUW01000250.1:220-3507 GCA_003520365.1 Massilia sp. | reverse complement strand
GGAGGACGTCCTGGCCGATCCCCGGCTGCAGCCCAGGCATGCGCTGGCGAGGGAACACGGCGTGCGCGCCTGCTGGTCCTTCCCCCTGCACTCGCCCGGCGGACGCGTGCTCGGCACCCTGGCCTTCTACCATCCGGCGCCGAGGCTTCCCGGCGCGACGCTGACGAGCGAAATCGGCTATTTCGCCGACCTGGTCGCCCTGCTGGCCGAACGCCACCTGCGCGAACAGGAGAACGCGGCGCGCCACGCGCGCTCGCAGCGCGAACTGGCGGCCATGGCGGCCGCATCCGAACGCGAGCGCAGGCTGTACGAGACCGTACTGTCGAACACCCCTGATCTCGTTTACGTCTTCGACCTCGAACACCGCTTCACCTACGCCAACGCGGTGCTGCTGCAGATGTGGGGCAGGACGCGCGAGGAGTCGCTCGGCAAGACCTGCCTCGAACTGGGTTACCCGGACTGGCACGCCGCGATGCACGGCCGCGAGATCGAGCAGGTGAAGGCGACGAAAGCGCCGATCCGCGGCGAGGTGCCCTTCCACGGCACCTTCGGACGCCGCATCTACGACTACATCTTCGTGCCGATCCTGAACCCGCAGGGAGAGGTCGAAGCCGTGGCCGGCACCACGCGCGACGTCACCGAGCGCAAGCGCTTCGAAGAGGAACTGCGCGACAGCGAGCAGCGCTTCCGCACGATCACCAATGCGATGCCGCAGATGGTGTGGACGGCGCTGCCGGACGGGACCATCGATTATCACAACGAACAGTTCTATGACTTCGTCGGCCTGGAGCCCGGGGCGGCCGAAGGCAGGACCTGGGCCGAGGACATGCTGCACCCGGACGACCAGGCCGGCGCCGGCACGGCCTGGGCGCACAGCGTCGCCACCGGCACGCCCTACGAGATGACCTACCGCCTGCGCCACCGTTCGGGCGATTACCGCTGGATCCTCGCGCGCGGCCTTCCCCTGCGCAACGAGGCCGGCGCCGTCATCAAATGGCTGGGCACCGATACCGACATCCACGAGAAGAAACTGGTCGAGGAAGCGCTGCAGGACGCAAACCACCGCAAGGACGAGTTCCTGGCGATGCTGGCGCACGAGCTGCGCAATCCGCTGGCGCCGATCCGCACCGGCCTGGACATCCTGCGCATCCGCAGCGGCGACGCCCAGGCCACCCAGCGCGCCACCGACATCATGGAACGCCAGCTGCGCCAGATGGTGCGCCTGGTGGACGACCTGCTGGACGTCTCGCGCATCAACACCGGCAAGTTCGCGATCAAGATGGGCCGGGTTGAGCTGAAGGCGGTGGTCAACGACGCCCTCGAGGTGGTGCGCTCCTACATCGAGCTGCACGGCCACGAACTGGTGCTGGACCTGCCGGACCGCCCGGTGTTCCTGCACGGCGACGCCACGCGCCTGGCGCAGATCCTCTCGAACCTGCTGAACAACGCCGCCAAGTACACCAACCGCGGCGGGCGCGTCACGCTCGCCGGCCGCGTGGAGGAGAAGACCCTGGTGCTGGAGGTATCGGACACCGGCATCGGCATCGCCCCGGAGATGCTGGACTCGGTGTTCGAGATGTTCGTCCAGGTCGACTCGACCCTGGAGCGCACCAATGCCGGCCTGGGCGTCGGCCTGTCGCTGGCGCGCAAGCTGGTCGAGCTGCACGGCGGGACCATCACCGCGCGCAGCGAAGGACTGGGCAGCGGCAGCTGCTTCACGGTGCGCCTGCCGATCGTGGTCGAGCCGGAACTGCCGACCAAGCCGACCCCGGCCGCCTTCATCAGCACCGAGACCTACCGCATCCTGCTGGCCGACGACAACGTCGACTTCGTCAACAGCATCGGCGCGCTGCTGACGGCCATGGGCCACAGCGTGGTCATCACCCACAACGGCCCGGACGCCCTGGCGGCGGCGGCGCGCTTCTGCCCGGACTACGCCTTCCTCGACATCGGCCTGCCGCAGATGTCGGGCTACGACCTGGCGCGCGGCATCCGCAAGCTGTCCTGCGGCGCCATGACCGCCCTGATCGCGGTCACCGGCTGGGGCCAGGAAAAGGACCGCCAGCTGGCCTTCGAGGCCGGCTTCGATCATCACATGGTCAAGCCGGTGCGCTTCGAGCAGATCGAGGAGATCCTGGGCAACCGCAGCATCATCAAGAAGCTGCGCACCTGAACCGGAAGCGCGCAGGAAGAAGGAAAAAAACGGAGACGCTGGCGCGGCTCCGTTTTTTTTGCGCCATCGGACGGGCGCCGAAGGTTGGCAAAACGCGTTGCACAACGCGCGGCACAACGCGCGCCGCTACCCCTGCTTGGTCTTGCGGCGGCGCGCCAGGTAGCCCAGCACGCCCAGGCCGCCCAGCATCATGCCGTAGGTCTCGGGCTCGGGGACCGGCATCAGCATCACGGCGCCGCCGAACGAGGCTGCATCGTTCGAGACCATGGTGCCGTTTACCCGCAGGTAGTAGTCGCCCGAACTCAGGTTGCCGCCGGCGACCCGCCACACATCGGCCGCGCCCGACTGCAGCGCGCTACCCTGGCTGAGCAGGTTGTCGTTGCCGTCGAACAGCCACAGGCCCGTGATGTCGAGCCCGACGTCGGGGCTGCGGCTGACCGAACCGACGATGGCGTCGACATTGATGCCCACGGTCGAGTCGATGGTGAAGGTGAAGCGGTCCGCAAAGGTACTGCCGCTGTTGCCTTCGCCCAGGGTGTCGCCGAAATAGGCGGCGGTGTCGTCGACCAGGTCGAGCGCCTGTGGCGAGTCGCCGATGACCTGGGCCTGCACCGCCGTCGATCCGAACGACGCGCCTGCCAACACGATTGCTGCGATTAACGATTTTTTCATGGCTACCTCACGCTGGAAGCCGGCCGCGTCATGCGGCCGGTATGGCAATCGGGGTCTTTTATGCTAGCAAACGGGCGTGGAGTGCGCGCAACCCATGCTGAGATGTGACGCGCAGGCGACAACTTTGTCGTGCAGGAACAAATGCCTTGCGGCGACAGAAAACGCGGCGCGCTAGAGGGAAGGGTAGCTTGATGAGTTTATTGAGAAAAAGACCACAGGCATTGCTCAGATAGCGTCAGCGCCATCCTACAAAAATGCGGGTGGATTTCCGGCGCAGAGCTAAGCCTCGTTTAAGCGAATCGCTTGACTGGAGCGGGGTGGACTGGACCAATCTCGCCAAGCGCCGGGCGGGAAAGCAAAACAGGCGAGGCGGAAAGAAAAAAGGCTCAGAATTTCTTCTGAGCCTTTTCCTTGAAACGGTTGGTGCGGCTGGCAGGAATCG
>DOUW01000250.1:0-198 GCA_003520365.1 Massilia sp. | reverse complement strand
GCCCGAGGCACGCATTATAGCGGGCTCGGGTCGATTATGGAAGCGCCAATTGCGACTGTGGCAAAACAGGCTGCGCCGCGGGTTCGGGACGGCCCGGCGTGCGTGAGCGGCGCGCCGGCACCGGGCGCCATGAAAGAACGGAAGGAATCGATGCAGTGTGCGGGGTGGCGCGGAAAAACGAAAAAGGCCAGATCTTGC
>DOUW01000236.1 GCA_003520365.1 Massilia sp. | reverse complement strand
GCACCCAGCGCGACGGCCGCGCGCTGCTGCTGGCGATCGGCGACGACCTCTCGCCCGGCCAGGCCGCCGCCGCCGCGCTGGCCGAATACCAGGCGCGCTTCAATGCCATCGTCGACCACACGCCGGGCCTGGTCTACCAGTTCGTGCTGGGCGCCGACGGACGCCACGCCTTTCCCTACCTGAGCGAGGGCTGCGCCGCCCTGCTCGGCGTGCAGCCGGCGGCGCTGCAGGCCGATCCCGACCTGTTCCTGCGCCTGGTCCTGCCCGAGGACCGCAAGGGCTATCTCGAGGCGATGGCGGTGTCGAAGCTGAGCCTGTCGGCCTGGAACTGGGAAGGCCGGATCTGGATCGACGCGTGGAAAGACGTCAAGTGGATCAACCTGCGCGCCACGCCGCATCCCGCTCCCGCCGGCGCGGTGCAATGGGACGGCATCATGACCAACATCACCGACAGCAAGAACGAGCAGCAGGAAGTGCTGCGTTCGCGCGCGCGGCTGGCCGAGCTGACCGACCACATCGAGCAGGTGAAAGAACAGGAGCGCGCCCGCATCGCACGCGAGATCCACGACGACCTGGGCGGCAACCTCACCGCCATCAAGATGGCGCTGGCCATGCTCAGCGCGCGCCTGCCCGACGACCAGCCCGGCCTGCTCGAAAAGGCCAGCTACCTCGACGACCTGGTCGACCGCACGATCGAGGCGGTGCACCGCATCTCGCTCGACCTGCGCCCGTCCACGCTGGACCTGGGCATCGTCGCCGCGCTCGAATGGCAGGCGCGCGAATTCGAGAAACAGATGGGCATCGCCTGCATCTTCCGCAGTGCAGAACGTGATATTGAACTCGACGCCGACCACGCGGCGGCGCTGTTCCGCATCTTCCAGGAAGCCCTGACGAATGTCGCCAAGCATGCCGGCGCGACCCGCGTCACGGTCACGCTGCGGCGCCAGCGCCAGCACCTGACGCTGGCCATCTGCGACAACGGCCGCGGCATCGTGCCGGCCGACCGCCTGAAACCCCATTCCTTCGGACTGCGCGGCATGAGCGAGCGGGCGCGGGCCCTGGGCGGCACCTTGACCTTGTCGCCGGCGCCCGGAGGTGGCACGATGGTGACCATCAAGATCAGGCTGACACCGGCGAGCGCCCATAGCGGAGCAAAAAGCGCAGCAAACAGCGACGCCAGGACAGACACCAGATAACAATGACCGACAAAGCAACTATCCGTGTTTTCATCGCCGACGACCACGCCATCGTGCGCGAAGGCCTGAAGCAGATCCTGGCCGAGCAGCGCGACATCATCGTCGCCGGCGAAGCCGAAACCGGGCTCGACGCCATCAAGCTGTTCCGCAAGTCGCGCTGCCATGTCATGCTGCTCGACATCTCCCTGCCCGACCGCAACGGCATCGACGTCCTCAAGCAGATCAAGGCCGAGCGCCCCGAGCTGGCGGTGCTGATGCTGTCCATGCACCGCGAAGACCAGTACGCGATCCGCGCCCTGAAGGCCGGCGCCGCCGGTTATCTCACCAAGCAGAGCGCGCCGCGCGAGCTGGTCACGGCGATCCGCCAGGTGGCCGGCGGCCAGAAATACGTCAGCGCCACCCTGGCCCAGGCGCTGGCGACCCAGGTCGGCGCGGACCACGAGGCGCCGGTGCACGACAGCCTGTCCGACCGCGAGTTCCAGACCCTGACCATGATTGCCTCGGGCAAGACCGTCACCGAGATCGCGCGCGAACTCTCGCTCTCGGTGAAGACGATCAGCGAATACCGGGCGCGCCTGCTGGCCAAGATGAACCTGAAGACCAGCGCCGAACTGACGTCCTACGCGATCCGCAACCAGCTTGTTGAGTAGATGAAATGATGATTGCAGTTAAGTAAGGTGGTTTTGGGGCTCTTTTCGTGCGATGACGAAAAGAAAACCTGCTTATCATTGCGGTAAAACAAGTAAATACCGCGTTGCATCCATGTCCAATTCGCCTGCCCCCAACCAACACCCGGTCGAGATCGCCCGCGAGGCCTTCCGCCGCCTCGCGACGCGCCGCATCGCGCCCACGCCCGACGCCTACCGCGACATCTATAACGAAATCGCCGGCATCCCGAAGCCCGCATCTGCACCCCCTGCTCCCGTTGCGCCGCTGCCGCTGACCGGCCCGGCGNNCCGCCCCGGCGCCCGAGGAGGTGCTGGGCGGCTTCGCCGTGCAGCTGACCGAGACCCCGGGCGAGCTGGCCGAGTACGGGCGGCGCCTGAACCATGCGGTCAAGGGGCGCAACTGGGAAGCCTATGCGCGCGCGCTGTCGCAGCTGGTCGAACGCCACCTGCGGCGCGGCATCCCGCCCGGCATCAGCTACGGCATGGAAAGCCGCGACACCGCCCTGCTGCGCGAACTGCTCAGCCGCACGCTGGCCTTCGCCCTGGCCGCGCTGCTGCCGGCCAGCCCGGTGCTGGCAAAGGAAGCCGAGTCGCTCGGCGCGGCGGTGAAGGTCGCCCACAGCGAAGCCGCGCTGCAGGAAATCGCGGCGCGCCTGAAGGAATTGTGCTTCCAGATCGAGCTGCACAGCGGCGACGCCGCCGAACAGCAGGAACTGCTGCTGCGCCTGTTCAAGCTGCTGCTGGAAAACGTCAGCGAACTGCTGGACGACGACAGCTGGATGCGCGGCCAGATCGCCGCCGTCCAGGACCTGATCGCCGGCCCGATCGACCAGCGCGCGCTGGAAGACGCCACGCGCAGCCTGAAGGACGTGATCTACAAGCAGGGCCAGTTGAAGCACGGCCTGTCGGACGTGAAGGCCACCGTCAAGAACATGATGATGACCTTCATCGACCGCCTCGGCTCGGTGGCTGCCTCGACCGGCAGCTTCCACGACAAGCTGGGCGGCTTTTCGGAACGGATCCGCCACGCCGGCGACATCACCGAGCTGAACGAAGTGCTCGACGAGGTGCTGCGCGAGACCCGCCAGGCCCAGGAAGAAGCGCTGGCCTCGCGCGACCGCATGATCGCCGCCCACCGCGAGGTGCAGGAAGCGGAGTCGCGCATCCGCGAACTGGAAGCGAAGCTGCAGCACATGAGCGAACTGGTGCGCGAGGACCAGCTGACCGGCACCCTGAACCGGCGCGGCCTGGACGACGTGTTCGAGCGCGAAAGCGCCCGCGCCGACCGCCGCGGCACGCCGCTGTGCGTGGCCCTGCTCGACCTCGACAACTTCAAGAAGCTGAACGACACCTACGGCCACCTGGCCGGCGACAACGCCCTGCGCCACCTGGCGAAAGTGGTAAAAGGCACGCTGCGCTCGTTCGACGTGATCGCGCGCTTCGGCGGCGAGGAATTCATGATCATGCTGCCCGAGACGCCGGTCGAGGCGGCGGTGCAGACCATGGTGCGCCTGCAGCGCGAGCTGACCCGCCACTTCTTCCTGCACGATAACGAGAAGCTCCTGATCACCTTCTCCGCCGGCGTCGCGCTGCGCCTGCCGAACGAGGACCAGGCCTCGCTTCTGGCGCGCGTCGACCGGGCGATGTACCAGGCCAAGCAGAGCGGCAAGAACCGGGTGGTGGTGGCGGAATAAGGGACGGCAGTGGCAACTGTAGGGTGGGCACGCCGTGCCCACGCGGAAGCCGGCACTGTGGCAAGCGTTTGACCCACCGTACAAGCCGCGGTTTCGCTCATCCACCGATAGCGGGTTGCGAACATCTCGAATGACGTTGTTGAAACAATGTGCGTCGTTCCGCGTGGGCACGGAGTGC
>DOUW01000237.1:3395-4990 GCA_003520365.1 Massilia sp. | reverse complement strand
CGGCCGATGAGCGCCGCCAGGTGGCCGAGAAGTTCGCCGCCTCAGCCATCGCACGCACCGGAAGCCGCGCCGCCGCGGTGGCCGCCAGCCAGGCGCCCGACTGCAGCGGCGTGATGCGCGAGGCCTGGGAGGGCTGGAGATGAGGGCGCTGATCCTGTGCCTGATGCTGGTCGGCTGCGCGGCCGAGCCGCAGAAAATCCTGGTGCCGGTCACGGTCGGCTGCGTCGGCACGGTACCGGCGCGCCCGGTGAACACGTTCGGCGCTGGCGCCTACCCAGGAGACAAGGCAGCCGCACAGGCTGCGCTGATCGACTCGACGGCGTGGGAAGGCTATGCGATGAGACTAGAAGTGATCGTTGCCGGATGCCCAAATAAGCGAGAGAAGTAAGCGAAGTATCGTTGGAGGGTGGGGGGGGGTATGAAGTATTCATTTGAAAGCCAGTAAAATTCTTCGTCTTCCAACAATCCTTGCCCGAGACGATGAGCAAATCAGAAAACGAAAAGACTCAAAAGAAATACATAAAAACCGAGCATCCAAACATCTATCGCTACGATGGCAAGTTGCGAACATCGTTCGCAGCATTCTTCAAAGGACGATTTATTACATGCCGCACTTTAGAGGAGGCGCTACACGCCTTGTCCACGATGAATCTACACGGACGAGACGCGTATATCTCCACGGTACGGTTGGCTTCCGGGCTTGAGGTGATCAACGTAAAGGATATCCTCAAGAGGATTCGCAGCAGAGCAGCGGCTTCCGGAATCGAGATGCTTCTCACCGAGGCCGATCTGGAAACCATAAAAGCGCGGTCGAACGGCCACTGCGAGCTTACCGGGATGAGGTTCAGCGACGAGAAGCCTCTTGGTAAAAGATTCAGACCTTGGATGCCAAGTATCGACCGGATCCGTTGCTCATTGCCATACCAGTTGTCTAACTGCCGCATCGTTTGCGCGTATGCAAATTTGGCAATAAACGATCTGGGAGAGGACGAATTCTACAAGCTCGCGAGCATGTTCGTGAAGGCACACAAACGGCGAAGCAGAAGAGCTTCGTTGTAAAGTCTGATTTTGCGTTGGAAAGTTTCTATAGGCAAATAAAAAGGCGCCATATAAGCGCCTGATTATTAAGGAATTCTTGGGGTGGCTGATGGGACTCGAACCCACGACAACAGGAATCACAATCCTGGACTCTACCAACTGAGCTACAGCCACCACTGTCTTACGTTTTGTCTTCAGTGCTGCGAAGACAGAACAAGATTATACAAACTTCGAAGCAAACTGGCAAATCTAATTGTTCGGTCCGATCAACATCGTCCCAAGCGGCTCGGACACGACCTCGTGGACCGGCGGATCGAGGCCGAGCAGGCTGGCAAACGCCGCCGACAGGGCGGTGGCGCTGGCGCTGGTGTAGCCGTCGAGACGGGCGATGCCGCCGTCCGCGCTTCGTGCCAGACTGGCGTTGGCCAGCAGGCGCGCGAGCTGGCGCGCCACGGCGTCGCCGGTATCGACCAGCGTGATGCTGCGATCCGTGGCGCGGGCGATGATCTTCTCGATCGAGGCTTGCACCAGCGGGTAATGGGTGCAGCCCAGCACCA
>DOUW01000237.1:0-3334 GCA_003520365.1 Massilia sp. | reverse complement strand
AGCCGCCGTCGAGCAGCGGCAGGACGTAGCGCGACAGCAGGGCATCGGTCGCATCGGAATCCAGCTCGCCGAATTCGATCTGGTCCGCCAGGCCGTGGCAGGGTTGCAGCAGGAAGCGCGCCCCGGTGGCGGCGCTGATCTGGTCGCGCAGTTGCAGGAACTTGGCGCCGCACAGGGTGCGCTCGGTGGCGAGCACGCCGACGATGCCGCTGCGCGTGGCTGCCGCCGCCGGCTTCAGGCCGGGCTCGACGCCGACGATGGGCATGCCGGGGAAGCGTTCGCGCAGGCGCGCAATCGCCGCCACGGTGGCGGTATTGCAGGCGACGACGATGGCTTTCGCGTTTTGTTCGACCAGGAAGCTGCCGATGGCGAGCACGCGCTCGATCACGCGCGCTTCCGGCTTGTCGCCGTAGGGGGCGAAGCCGGAGTCGGCGAAATACATCAGGTGTTCGTGCGGCAGCTGCGCGCGGATGTGGCGCAGGACCGACAGGCCGCCAACGCCCGAGTCGAAGATGCCGATCGGGGCGTTGGGGGAGGGGAGTGAGGATGTCATCTTGCGTAAGAGGCGCTGCGTTCAAGCGAGCGTTGCTTGAACGCGTGGGCGGGAAACCCGCCCACCCTACGGTCCAAAAACTGTGCGGTTTGGGGCGCATATTTCCAATCTATAGACGACAGGCAATAGCGAAAGCACGTATACTTTCGCGATGCCTTCTTCCGTCCTCTTCGTCATCGCATCCCTGATCTGGGGTTCGACTTTCTGGGCCATTACCTTGCAGCTGGGCGAAGTGCCGCCGGCGGTCTCCGTGGTCTACCGTTTCGCACTGGCCTCGGCCACGCTGTTCTTCATCTGCACCATCCGCGGCCACAAGCTGCAGCTGCCCTGGCGCACCCAGAAATGGATGATGCTGCAAGGCGCGGCGACCTTCGGCCTGTCGTATATCTGCACCTACCAGGCCGAGGAAGTCGTGGTCTCGGGCCTGGTCGCCGTGCTGTTCGCGCTGATGGTGTTCTGGACTCCCCTGCTGGGACGACTCTTCCACGGCACGCCGATCGCCGCGCGCACCTGGGGCGCCGGCGCGGCCGCCACCGCCGGCGTGGCCTTGCTGTTCTACCATTCGATCGGCCAGGCCTGGCGCGACCTGCAAATGGGCGGCAGCGGCCACTTCCTGCTGGGCGTGGTCCTGGCCCTGGTCGCGACCATCGCCAGCTCGGCCGGCAGCATCGTGGTCGGCAAGGTGCGCGAGCAATCCACCAACGTCATGCTGACCACCGCCTGGTCGATGCTCTGGGGCACCCTGCTGGTGGTGCTCTACGTGCTGGCCACCGGACAGCGCTTCGTCGCGCCGCCGACCCTCTCGTACACGCTGGGCTTGCTGTATCTCGCCCTGTTCGGCTCGGTGATCGCCTTCCTTGCCTATTTCACGCTGATCGCCCGCATCGGGCCGCAGAAAGCGGTCTATATCGGCGTCATCACGCCGGTGCTGTCGGTGCTGCTGTCGGTCAAGCTCGAACACTACCGCCCAGGTCCCGTCGAGTTCCTGGGCATGGTGCTGTGCCTGGCCAGCGTGGCCTGGGCCCTGCGCGCACCCGCAGCCAAACCGGTGCAAAATGATCTTTTGAACAACGCCATCGAAACCCCATGACCTCTGCCACACATTTTTCCATCCGCCCTGCCGAGCCGGCCGACATCAGCCACATCCATTCGATGATCGTCGAGCTGGCCGTGTTCGAGAAACTCGAGCATATGGTGGTGGCCACCGAGGAGCTGCTGCACGAAGGCCTGTTCGGCACGAAACCCTCGTGCGAAGCCATCGTCGGCGAGGAAAACGGCGAAGTGGTCGCCTTTGCCCTGTTCTTCCATAACTTCTCGACCTTCCTGACCAAGAAGGGCCTGTACCTGGAAGACCTGTACGTGCGCCAGTCGCACCGCGGCAAGGGCTACGGCACCCAGCTGCTGGCGCGCCTGGCCCAGCTGGCCGTGGAGCGCAACTGCGGCCGCTTCGAATGGTCTGTCCTCGACTGGAACGAGCCGGCCATCAACTTCTACAAGGCGATGGGCGCCCAGATCCTGCCGGACTGGCGCATCTGCCGCGTCACCGGCGAATCGCTCGACTATCTCGCCCGCCGCGCGCTGTAACCGGCAAAGAAAAACCCACGGGACCGTTCGGTGCCGTGGGCGAACCCATTTTTTAGGATGGGGAGGGGAGAGTGGATATCAACGACTTCAATATAGCCGGGCGATGTCGCTGACTGTGGTGGTTCTTACAATTGCTTACCTCTCTTACGGATTCCACTGAAGCTAATAATTACCCAGCTGGAATCTGGGGATTTGAGAAGCCTCAAGCCTTGTGCCGGGGTGTGGCACGATTGAGTTATCACAAAAGCAATGTATGGGTGACGCCGACAATGTGCTCTCCGCACAAAGGGCAAACCCATGACATTCAGCCTCAAACCGATCAGGACCTGGCTCTACAAGGCCTGGCTGCGCTCCCGTCTCGATAACTACACGCGCAGCCTGCACGCCATTGCGGCGCAGCGCGAAAACGACTTTTACGCCGAGCGCATGCTGCACCGGGCGGTGTCGACGACCAAGGCGAAGTTACAGTCGCTTTGAACAAGGCCTGCGGCGGGTGGGCATCTTGAAGCGCCGCGCCTGCTCATCGTTCATGCGCGGGTATGGCGTGTCCACCCTAAAACTGCGTTGCAGCTGTTCCGATGCCGGACCGGGTGGGTTCGAGAACCCACCCTACGAACGATTCGGGCGTCCTGGGCCGAGGTTGAAGCTGCCGCTTGTTTTGGCGCTCGACCGCGTGGACACGGGTGTCCACCCCACAACTGCAGCCTTACGTAGGGTGGACACCTGTGTCCACGCTGTGCGCAGTGTCCCGGATCGCGCTGCGCCTATGACTGCGCGATGCGATGACGCGTGGTTTTTCAAGCCGATCAAAAACTGGCCGGCAGCCCGGCGTCGCGCTCGCGCATCACGCCGCCGTTGACCACGGCCTGGCAGGGATTGAAGCCGATCGCATAGGCCAGCTCACCCGGGCGGGCGATGTCCCACAGGGCGAAGTCGGCGCGCTTGCCCACTTCCAGCGTGCCGCGGTCCTGCATGCCGAGTGCGCGCGCCGCATGCACGGTGGCGCCCTGCAGCGCTTCGCGGGGACTGAGGCGCCACAGCGTGCAGGCCATGTTCATCGCCAGCAGGATCGAGCTCAGAGGCGAGGTGCCGGGGTTGCAGTCGGTCGCCACCGCCATCGGAACGCCGGCCGCGCGCAACTGCGCAATCGGCGGCATCTGCGTCTCGTGCAGGAAGTACCAGGCGCCCGGCAGCAGC
>DOUW01000232.1 GCA_003520365.1 Massilia sp. | reverse complement strand
CGGGGCCGGCCCGCCGTTCCCGCCCTTGGTGGCGCCGGACGGGCGCCACCAGGCCCGCAGCCGCTCCAGCATCATCGCCCCTCCGCGCCGGGATCGTGGCGCTGGTCGATTACCGACACCTGGATCTTGCGGTTCTTCCAGAACAGATCCTGCACGCGCGGCTGCAGGCTGCGCAGCGCCGCCGCCGGCGCGTCTGCGTAGCGCAACAGGACCGACGGCCGGCTGCCGTCGCCGGGCATGTGTTCGATCGAATCGAAGGGTGGGAAGCCGTAGCGCGTCAGCAGCTCGCGGATCTCGTCGTCCGATGCGCTGCTGTCGATGTTCCCGATTAACAGGCTGGCCATTGCTTCCTCCTTCACGCCATGATGTTGACGCCGCCGTCGACGTAGAGCGTCTCGCCCGACATCCGGCGCGCCAGCGGCGTGGCCAGGAAGGCGCAGGTGTAGCCGACGTCCATGATGTCCACCAGTTCCCCGAGCGGCGCGCGCTGGGCGGCTTCGGCCAGCATGCGGTCGAAGTCCTTCAGGCCGGAACCGGCCCGGGTCAGCAGCGGGCCCGGCGAAATCGCATGGACGCGGATGTGGCGTGGGCCGAGCTCGAAGGCGAGATAGCGCGCGCAGGCTTCCAGCGCCGCCTTCACCGGTCCCATCACGTTATAGTTGGGGACGACCTTGTTGGCGCCGTAATAGGACATGGTGAACATGGTGCCGCCATTCTTCATCAGGGGAGCGCTGGCGCGCGCCAGGCGAATGAAGGAATGGCAGGAAATGTCCATCGCCTGGCCGAAGCCGGCGGCCGAGCAGTCCAGCAGCCCGCCCTGCAGGTCTTCCTTGGGCGCGAAGGCCATCGAATGCACCATGATGTCGAGCCCGCCCCACTCCTGCCCGATGCGGGCGAAGACGGCGTCGGCCTGTTCCTGCCTGGTCACGTCCAGCTGCATGAAGAGCGGCGCCTCCAGGGCGGTCGCGAGCGGCTCGACATAGCCGCGGGTCTTGTCGTTGGCGTAGGTGATGGCGAGGTCGGCGCCCATCTCGCGAAAGGCCTTGGCGCAGCCGTAGGCGATCGAATGCTCGTTGGCGATGCCGGTCACCAGCGCCTTGGCGCCCTTCAGGATCGGGCGCGGAATCTCGATGGTCATGATGTCGCTCCTTCAGGAGATAAGTCGGGGTCTCTGGTCAGGGATTGGGCACGACCGGCATCTGCGGCACCTCGTCGGGGACGGCAAGCGTGGCGCCGGTGGCGTCCAGCACCTGCTGCACCGACACGCCGGGCGCGGTCTCGCGCAGGGTCGCGACCCCGTCCGCGAACGAGATCACGGCCATCTCGGTGACCACCAGGTCGACCGGCCTGCTCGAGGTCAGCGGCAGGCTGCACTCCTTGACGATCTTCGGCGCGCCCTTGGCGCTGTGCTGCATGGCGACGACCACGCGCTTGGCGCCGGTCACCAGGTCCATCGCGCCGCCCATGCCGGGCACCATCTTGCCCGGGATCGTCCAGTTTGCGAGCCGCCCATGCTCGTCCACCTGCAGGCCGCCGAGTACGGTGACGTCGAGGTGGCCGCCGCGGATCAGGCCGAAGGACATCGCGCTGTCGAAGGTGCAGGCGCCGGGCAGCGCGCTCACCGGCTGGCCGGCGGCGTCGGTCAGGAAGGCCTCGGTCATGCCTTCCTCGGGGACCGGGCCGGTGCCGATCAGTCCGTTCTCGGACTGGAAATAGATGCGCATGCCGGCCGGCACGTAGTTGGCGACCAGGGTCGGGATGCCGACGCCGAGGTTCACCAGCATGCCCGGCTTGAGTTCCTGGGCGATGCGTCTGGCGATCAGGGTTTGCGGGTCCATGATGCGTTCGCTGTATTCGCAGTGTTCGCTAATGCGCAACCAGGTAGTCGACCAGCACCGCCGGCGTCACCACGTGGTCGGGCGAGATCATGCCGACCGGGACGATATGGGCGGCGTCGACGATGACGGTACGGGCGCTCATCGCGATCACCGGGTTGAAATTGCGGGCGGTCAGCGCGTAGGTCAGGTTGCCGTAGTAATCGGCCAGGAAGGCTTCGACCAGGGCGAAATCGGCCTTCAGGGCCGGTTCGAGCAGGAATGGCGCGCCGTCGACCTCGATCTTGCGCTTGCCCTCCTCGGCCAGGGTGCCGACCCCGGTCGGGGTCAGGAAGCCGCCCAGGCCGAAGCCGCCGGCGCGGATGCGCTCGATCAGCGTCCCCTGCGGCACCAGTTCGACCTCGAGCTCGCCGGCGATCATCTTCTGCTGGGTCTCCGGGTTCAGGCCGATGTGGCTGACGATGGCGCGGCTGGCCACGCCGCTCGTCACCAGCTTGCCGATGCCGCGGCCGGGCCGCGCGGTGTCGTTGCCGATCACGGTCAAGCCGCGCCGGCCCTGGCGCACCAGTTCGTCCATCACGCGCTCGGGCGTGCCGACGCCCATGAAGCCGCCGACCATGACGCTGGCGCCGTCCGGGATCAGCTCGACCGCCTGTTCCAGGGCCACGGTCTTCATGGTCCCCCTCCCGCCAGCAGGTCGAAGGTATGACGGGCGATCATCAGCTCCTCGTCGGTCGGGATCACCCAGGCGGCCGTGCGGCTCGACTTCTTGCTGATGCGCGGGCCGCCGGCGCCGTTCGCGGCAGTGTCGAGCTCGATGCCCAGCCAGGCCGCGTGACGGCACACCCGGTCGCGCACCAGCGTGGCGTGCTCGCCGATGCCGCCGGTGAAGACCAGCGCGTCGAGTCCTTCGAGCGCCCCGGCCATCGAACCAAGTTCGCGCCCGATGCGGTAGGTGAACAGCTCGACG
>DOUW01000233.1:7466-7704 GCA_003520365.1 Massilia sp. | reverse complement strand
GGGCGCCGGACAGGCGCAGCGCCAGCACGCCGTCGACCCAGCAGCTGCCCGAAAGCGGCAGCGGCTGGCCGCCCCATTCGTTCAGCTTGCGGATGGCCTCGGGCTCGCTCATGGCGAAGCGCAGCGTGGTCTCGGCAAAGGGGCGCGGCAGCACCTTCACCGACATTTCCAGCAGCAGGCCCAGCGTGCCGAGCGAGCCGGCCAGCAGGCGCGAGACGTCGTAGCCGGCCACGTTCTT
>DOUW01000233.1:0-7384 GCA_003520365.1 Massilia sp. | reverse complement strand
GCTTCGCGCCCAGCACGAAATCGCGCACGGCGCCGCTGTTGGCGCGGCGCGGGCCCGACAATCCGGCGGCGACGACGCCGCCGAAGGTCGCACCAAGGCCGAAATACGGCGGCTCGAAGGCCAGCATCTGGTTGCGCTCGGCCAGGACGGCCTCGATCTCGGCCAGCGGCGTGCCGCAGCGCGCGGTGATCACGAGTTCGGTCGGCTCGTAGTCGACGATGCCGGTATAAGCGCGCGTATCGAGCAGCTCGCCCTCGAACGACTGGCCATGCCAGTCCTTGGTGCCGCCGCCGCGGATGCGCAGCTTGCCGCCGCTGGCCGCGGCCGCGCGCACGCGGTCCCTGAATTGTTCGATCATGATTCTGGAGTTCTTAGAAACGCGGGATATCGGGGAAAGGCAGCACGCCGCCGCTCACGCGCATGCGGCCGAATTCGGCGCAGCGGTGCGGGGTCGGGATCGCCTTGTCCGGATTGAGCAGCATGGGCGGGTCGAAGGCGCGCTTGACGGCGAAGAAGGCGTCCAGCTCGGCGCGCCCGAACTGCACGCACATCGAGCCGATCTTCTCCATGCCGACGCCGTGCTCGCCGGTGATGGTGCCGCCCACTTCCACGCACAGCGCCAGGATCGCCGCGCCAAAGGCCTCGGCGCGCTCGAATTCGCCCGGCTTGTTGGCGTCGAACAGGATCAGCGGATGCATGTTGCCGTCGCCGGCGTGGAACACGTTGGCGCAGCGCAGGCCGTAGGTGGTCTCCATCTGCTCGATGCTGGTCAGCACATGGGCCAGGTGCTTGCGCGGGATGGTGCCGTCCATGCAATAGTAGTCGGGCGAGATGCGGCCCGCGGCCGGGAAGGCGTTCTTGCGCCCGGACCAGAAGCGCAGGCGCTCGGCCTCGTTCTGCGACACCGCGATGGCGCTGGCGCCGGCCGCCTGCAGCACTTCGGACATGCGGCCGATCTCCTCGGCCACCTCGAGCGCGGTGCCGTCGGCCTCGCACAGGAGGATGGCGGCGGCGTCGGTATCGTAGCCGGCGCGGACGAACGGCTCGACCATGCGCGAGGAGGTGCGGTCCATCATTTCCAGGCCGGCGGGAATGATGCCGGCCGCGATCACGCTCGCCACCGCGTTGCCGCCGGTGACGACGTCGCCGAAGGACGCCATGATGACCTGGGCCACGGCCGGCTTCGGCACCAGCTTCACCGTGACTTCCAGGACGATCCCGAGCATGCCTTCGGAGCCGATGAAGACGGCCAGCAAATCCAGGCCCGGCGCGTCCAGGGCCTCGCCGCCGAGTTCGACGATCTCGCCGTCGATGGTGGCCACGCGCACGCGCAGCACGTTGTGCACGGTCAGGCCGTATTTGAGGCAGTGCACGCCGCCGGAATTCTCGGCCACGTTGCCGCCGATGGTGCAGGCGATCTGCGAGGACGGGTCGGGCGCGTAGTACAGGCCGTACTGCGCCGCCGCTTCGGAAATCGCGAGATTGCGCACGCCCGGCTGCACGACCGCGGTGCGCGAATGGGCGTCGACCTTGACGATGCGGTTCAGGCGCGCGGTCGAGATCACCACGCCGTCGTGAATCGGCAGCGCGCCGCCCGACAGGCCGGTGCCGGCGCCGCGCGGCACGATCGGCACCTGCAGTTCGCGGCAGACGTCCAGGATGGCCAGCACTTCGGCCTCGTTCGACGGCAGCGTGACGATCATCGGCAACTGGCGGTAGGCCGCCAGGCCGTCGCATTCGTAGGGGCGGGTGTCTTCGGGGTCGTGCAGGACCACGCGGTCCGGCAGTTTCGCGCGCAGGGCGGCGGCGACCTGCTGCCGGCGCTCGACAGGAACTTGGAGGGAGGCGCTCATCCTGCGATTGTAAGCACAATTACATCGTTTTGTCGTATCCTCGGGCTATCTTTTTTTATAGGCTGGACATAATCATGGGCAATCGACTTTCAAAAATCGCCACACGCACCGGCGACGACGGCAGCACCGGCCTCGGCGACGGCAGCCGCACCGGCAAGGACAGTGCGCGCATCCATGCGCTGGGCGAGGTCGACGAGCTCAATTCCTTCGTGGGCCTGCTGCTGTGCGAGGACATGCCGCTCGAGATGCGCGAGGAACTGGTCTCGATCCAGCATGACCTGTTCGACCTGGGCGGCGAGCTGTGCATCCCCGGCTACCAGATGATCAAGGACGAACACGTGGCGCGCCTGGACGGCCTGCTCGAGAAGTACAACGCCGACCTGCCGATCCTGAAGGAGTTCATCCTGCCGGCCGGTTCGCGCGCCGCCTCCACCGCCCACGTCTGCCGCACCGTGTGCCGGCGCGCCGAACGCGCCATCGTCGCGCTCTCCAAGGAAGACACGATCAATCCGCAGCCGCGCCAGTACGTGAACCGCCTGTCGGACCTGATGTTCGTGCTGGCGCGCGTGCTGAACCGCTTTGCCGGCGGCAGCGACGTGCTGTGGAACCACGAACGCAAGCGCGGCTAAGGATTGCTGCATGGCGGGTCCCCACGTTTTCGCGGTTCGTTTCTACATGGCCGGGTCCAACTGGCCGAGCAATCCCTTCCAGTTCCGCGGCAAAGGCACGATCGAGATCGGCGCTGACTTCGTCACCGTGCGCGGCAGCCGCCACCGCTCGTTCCGGCTGCCGCAGCGCCAGGAACAGCGCCTGCGCATGGTCGACATCGTCAACGCCTATGCCAGCGGCAGCGACGTCTGGTTCGACGTGCTCGGCGTAAAGGAAGACCTGACGGTCGGGTTCAGCGTGCTGGACGCCGCCACTGCCGACCGCATCGTCGCCCTGCTGCCGAAGCGCCAGACCGCCTCCTTTGCCCAGGCCCATGCCGAGAACGAGGTCTTCCACGACCGGATCGACTACTGGACGCCGTCGACGCCGGTGATCTGGGGGCTGCTGGTCGCGAACATCGGCATCTTCTTCCTGATGTGGCTGGCGCGCCAGCGCTACCAGGCCGCGCTGGAGGGCCCGCTGCGCCAGTTGTTCGAGATCCGGCCGAACGTGGCCTCGATCATGGAGGCGCAGCAGCTGGTGGAATGGGGGTCGAACTTCGGCCGGCGCACCTTGCGCGGCGAATGGTGGCGCCTGTTCACCGCGATGTTCCTGCACGGCGGCATCCTGCACCTGGGCTTCAACATGCTGGCGCTGTGGCAGGTCGGGCGCCTGACCGAGCGCATCTTCGGCAGCGTGCGCTTCGCCGGCCTGTACCTGCTGTCGGGCCTGGCCGGCAGCATCGCCAGCGTGCTGTGGAACCCGCAGGTGAACAGCGTCGGCGCCTCGGGCGCGATCTTCGGCATCATCGGCGGCCTGCTGGCCTTCCTCGGCCGCGAGAACAGCGGCGTGCCGCCGACGGTGGTGAAGGAACTGCGCGCCTCGCTGCTGCCCTTCCTGCTGTTCAGCCTATGGATGGGCTTCATCTATCCGCACACCGACAACGCGGCCCACATCGGCGGCCTGGTCGGCGGCTGGCTGGCCGGACACCTGCTGGCGCGCTCGATCCACGTGCCGGAGCATCGTCAAGGTTGAGGGCGCTACCGTACATCATGCCGGGCCGCGTTGGCTTAGAGTCTATCCCAGCAGACAGGGGGAAGCTCATGACGATGCATGGCAGGCTTGGGCAAGGCGCGAGGAGGCCGCGTGGCGGGTCACGCAACGACGAGCAACGCCGCCCATGCTTGCCAGGCGCGTCAGGAGCGACTCCTGGCTACTGGGATAGGCTCTTAGCATGATGTCATGAAAACCGACCGCAAGACCCTCTTCCTCGAAGGCTCGATTCCGCGCGCCCTCGTCACGCTGGCGATCCCGATCATGCTCGCCAACCTGCTGCAGACCGGCTACCAGCTGACCGATGCCTTCTGGGTCGGGCGCCTGGGCGCATCGGCGGTGGCGGCGATTTCGGTCAGCTTCCCCGTCACCTTCCTGGTGATCGCGCTCGGCTCCGGCCTGGCGATGGCCGGCGCCACCATGGCCGCCCAATACATCGGCGCCGGGCGCCAGGACATGGTCAACCACGTGGCGGCGCAGACCATGCTGATGGTCGTGATCACCTCGATCGTGTTCGGGGCGATCGGCTTCGTGCTCGCACCCACCCTGCTGCATCTGCTCGGCGTGGCGCCGGATGTCTACAGCGGCGCGCTGGGTTTCCTGCGCGTGTCGTTCGTCGGCATCCTGTTCGTCTTCATGTACGCGATGTTCCAGGCATTGATGCGCGGCGTCGGCCAGACCCGCATCCCGCTGATGATCGTCGCCGGCACGGTGCTGCTGAACTTCGTGCTCGATCCGCTGTTCATCTTCGGCTGGGGGCCGATCCCCGGCCAGGGCGTGATGGGCGCGGCCTACGCCACCCTGGTCACGCAGGCCCTCGCCGCTGGCCTCGGCATGCTGGTATTCCTGCGTGGGCGGCATGGCATTGCCCTGGCGTGGCGCGGGTTCAGGCCCGATCCGGCATACCTGAAACGCGCCTTCTTCCTCGGCCTTCCCGGTTCGGTGGAGCTGTCGACGCGCGCGCTGGGCCTGATGGTGATGTCCTTCCTGGTGGCCAGCTTCGGCACGCTGGCGATAGCGACGTATGGCGTCGGTTCGAACATCCTGCAGGTGATCACGATTCCGGTGATGGGCATCGCGATGGCGGTGGCGACCCTGGTCGGCCAGAACATCGGCGCCGGGAATACGGCGCGTGCCGAGCGCATCACCTGGCTCGGCACCTGCGCCAGCTTCGTCCTGCTGACGCTGCTGGGCGGCGCCGCCTGGCTGTGCGCGCCGTGGCTGGTGCGCTTCTTCATTCCGGACGACCCGGCGGTGATCGCCGGCGGCGCCCACTTCATCCGCATCATGTGCCTGGCCTGGGGCGGGATCGGCATCCAGCTGTGCATCGTGTCGGCCTTCCGCGCGTCGGGCAACATGCTGAGCGCGATGATCATCGCGATGGTGTCGCAATGGATGATCCAGTTCCCGCTTGCCTACGTGCTGGCGAAGCACACTGCGTTGGGACCGGATGGACTGTGGTGGTCGTTCCCGGTGACGAACGTCGCAGTGGCGCTGGTGTCGGTGGCGTGGTTTGCGCGCGGCAGCTGGAAGACGGTGCGGCTGACCGAGGACGACAGGCAGGTGGCCGAGGTGGCCAAGGAGACGATGGTGGAGGAAGGCAGTCTGCGCTGAGCTGCCGGCCGCTTGCCTCCTCCGGGATTGACGCGCTTTATGACGCCGAGGTCTGCGGCACGCTCTTGACGTTCTTCTTGAGGAAGAACAGCGTCGCAGCAACCGACGCAAAGAACACGGCGACGCCGAGCGGATCGACGCGCACATCCACGGTGACTTTCACATCCACGTTTTTCACAGCTTCCTCCATGATCGATCTCCGATAAATTAGTAAAACTATATCAAGGATCGTGGATGAGGCAGGTTCGGTAGGGGGACGTGCCAGGCTACCTGCTGTACACGCCATCGAAAAACAGGCCGACGCGTTGTGCGATGCGCGACGGCGATCCGCCTTCGTTCTCGACGGCCAGCGCCACCGCGGTGATCAGGTAGACGAGGTCGTCGAACGAGACCTCGGCGCGCACGACACCGCTGGCCTGCGCTTGCGCAAGCAGTGCTGCGCCCACCTCGCCGATTGCCGCGCAGCCCGGCGTGCCGCTCTGGAGCACCATGCCGATCGACGCCGCCAGCCCGCGGTAGACGTTGATGTGCACGACCAGCCCTTCGACATAAGCGCGTAGCGCACTGCCATGATCGAGCGCCGCCGCTTCTTCACGGCAGGTCTGCGCAAACGCCAGGAGCCGGTCGCTGTAGGTCGCGGCCAGCAAAGCGTCGCGTGTGGCGAAGCGTCGATAAAGGGTACCGATGCCGACGCCGGCGCGTTTGGCGACAGCTTCCAGCGAAGCCCCGCTCCCCTGCTCCTTGAACACTTCTTCGGCAGCCGCCAGAATGCGCTCGCGATTTTGCCGGGCATCGGCCCGAAGTGGCGTGTCTTTTTCCATCATGCGCTTTCACTATCTGCTTGCTAAACGGAGGATACATCCATATTATAAGTGGAGCAATCCTCCACTTAGAACCTATCCCAGTAGGGAGGAGGAAGTTGATGGCGACATGCGCGTCGGCGATGCATGGCAAGCGCGGGCAAGGCGCGAGAAGGCCGCATGGCGAGCCATGCAACGACGAGCAACGCAGCACCCGCTTGGCAGGCGCGTCAGCAACGACTCACTCCCTACCGGGATAGGTTCTTAATATCGAAAGGACGCATGATGACGAGATTCCAGAACAAGGTCGTTGCCATTACCGGCGGCAGCGATGGGATCGGCCTGGCCGCAGCAAAGCGTTTCGCATCCGAAGGCGCGCACGTGTATGTCACCGGGCGCCGGCAAGGCCGCCTGGACGAGGCGGCCGCGGAGATCGGCCACGGCGCGGTCGGCATCCAGGGCAATGTATGCAGCGAACAAGACCTTGATCGGCTCTACCAACGCATCGGGAACGACCATGGGCGTCTCGACGTCGTGTTCGCCAATGCGGGCATTTCCGAGTCGGCGCCCCTGGGCCGGATCGAGGCAGGGCACATCGATCGTCTGTTCGACACGAATGTCAAAGGCACGGTGTTCACCGTGCAAAAGGCCTTGCCGCTCATGCAGGCTGGCGGCAGTATCGTCCTTGCCGGATCCGGTGCGGGCAGCAAGGGTTTTCCCGCCCTGTCGATGTACAGCGCCACCAAGGCGGCCATCCGTTCGCTCGCACGCACCTGGACCACCGACCTGAAGGACCGGGGGATCCGCGTGAACGTGGTTTCTCCCGGCATGATCCTGACTCCGGCAATGCGCAGCTACCTGCATGCCAATCCAGGCGCTGAAGACGGATTGAAGCAAATGACGCCCTTCGGCCGCATCGGGGACCCGGACGAGGTCGCACGCGCGGTCCTGTTCCTCGCGTCGGAGGAGAGCAGCTTCGTTGCGGGCGACGAACTCTTCGTGGACGGCGGCTTCCTCGCTGTCTGAGGACGCCGTTGCCGGCGCATGCCGCCGGCGGTTGCCGGCCGCTCAGCCCTGCTGCGGCGGCTGCTGCGGCCCGATGGTCTCGAGCAGGTAATCGATGAACACCCTCACCTTCGGCGGCAGGAAGCGGTTCTCGAGGTAGACCGCATACACCCGGTCGCCGGAAAAGCCTGTCGGCCTCAGTGCCGGCAGCACCTGCACGGCCGCGCCGCGGCGCAGGTCCTCGTCCACCACATAGGCCGGCAGCAGCGCGATGCCGGCGCCGCCCAGCATGGCGGCATTCAGGGCCAGGCTGCTGTTGGCCGCCAGCGCCGTGTCGAGCCCGACGCTCGCCTTGCCGCCGGCACCCTCGAACTCCCAGGTGAGCGGCGCGCCGCCGTTGCCGAAGCCGAG
>DOUW01000080.1 GCA_003520365.1 Massilia sp. | reverse complement strand
CGCCAGGGCACGCGCGTTCGCCGCCGGCAACTGGGCCAACAGGGCGGCGCGCTCGGCTTCCAGCGTGGCCTGGCGCGCTTCGGCTTCGCGCCGTGCGGCCATGGCATCGCCGGTCAACTGGACGATCCGCAACTCCAGCGCATTTTTGGCGGCATCGAGCTCGTCTTTGGTGGTTTGCCCGGTCGCGGGAAATGAGGCCCAGCCTGCCATTAATAATATTAGGCAACGATATTTGAGTTTAGGAAATTGCTTCATCATCGTGCCCTTCGCGATATGTTACGAGTTGTAATTGGCAATCGAATCGATGTGGCGGAAACGCCTCAAAAACTGTAACAAAATGTCGGGAAATATTAGGAAAAGTGAAGAGAATATTTATTGCAGTTAATCAAATCAAATATCGAATTCTCGAAAAGCTGTGGCAAATCAGTCACTTGCAAATTCGACGCAGCGCCCTTGCGAGTGCCGTGCTGCGCCGCACGATTGCCGCTGAGTTCATGCTTTCTCCAGAGAAATGCGTTAGAATTGCCCAGTTATTTTCGCGTCAACGTGGAACGATTGGAAACTCATTACATAGTCTCTGAAGTCGGCTGGATGGTCTCGCTGGTCTCCTCCCTCGTGCTGGTCGCAACGACCCGCTGGCATGGGCGGTTCACGCTGGACGCAACGCGCGGCGTGCAGAAATTCCATAGTGCTCCGACCCCGCGCATCGGCGGCCTGGCCATCATGCTTGGACTGATCGTCGCCTGCGCCATGTCGTCGCGCCAGCAGCAGGCACTGTTTGCGCCGTTGCTGGTCGCCGCGCTGCCGGCCTTCCTGTTCGGCATGGCCGAAGACCTGACCCGCCGCGTCTCGATCGGCGCGCGCCTGCTCGCCACCATGATCAGCGGCGTGGCCTGCTGGGCCCTGACCGACGTGCGCATCATCGAAACCGGCATCGGTCCGCTCGATGCGGCGCTCGTCTCGCTGCCGCTGTCGGTGCTGTTCACGGCCTTTGCGGTCGGTGGCGTCGCCAATGCGGTCAACATCATCGACGGCTTCAACGGCCTGGCCAGCGGCACCGTGATCATCGGCCTGGTCGCGCTGGGTTTCATCGCGGACGGGTGCGGCGATGCCGAACTGGCGCGCCTGTGCTTCCTGATCTGCGCGGTGACCGCCGGCTTCTTCCTCGTCAATTTCCCGTTTGGCAAACTGTTCCTCGGCGATGGCGGCGCCTACCTGCTGGGCTTCCTGCTGTCCTGGCTCTCGGTGATGCTGGTCTACCGCAACCCCGACGTCTCGCCCTGGGCGCCCCTGCTGGCGTGCGCCTACCCGGTATTCGAAACCGTGTTCACGATCGCGCGCCGCCTCTGGTGCCGGCGCCACCCCGGCCAGCCGGACAGCTGCCACCTGCACAGCCTGGTGAAAATCGCCATTACCGGACGCTACTTCCGCGCCCTCAGCGCGCCGCTGCGCAATGCCCTGGTGTCGCCGTTCTCGTGGCTGATCGCGGCAGTGCCGGCCGTGCTGGCGGTGCGCTTCGCCGACAACAATGGCGCGCTGCTGGTCGGTACCCTGGCCAGTTTCGCGCTTTACCTGGCGTTCTACTGGTACGTCGCGCACGCCGCACGCGCCCGTCGGCGCCGCGCAATGCGGGCGCAGGCACGTTCCGCGGCCCCTGTGGCGACCCTGGTGCCGGAGCCGGAGCCGCTGCAGTCCTGAACACCGACGAAAAAACCACATTTGTACAAAATTTTTTCATCAATATTCTTCTGTAGCGCTTCACGCTTGTACGTACGTTCTTGTGATTTTTGGTGAGATTTCTTCGGCATATTCGTCAAAAAGGATGGCGATTAATCTCACTAAAACTCACTTTTATTGCTGGCTTGACCAGTAATATCCGCAATAATCCTTCCCCTTCTTGTTAAATATTACTTTCTTTAGAATATTTAACATTGCCGCTAGGAAAATACCTGATTGTCTCTTTGGAATTTGTAACAATTTCCCTCTCTAGAGCAATCCAGGATCATCGGCTACAATGCCTTCGAGTAACACGTAGTTCATTCCGTTACCCCCTGTTTTCGTACCGCTGATCGCCGATCGCGGTTCATTCCCAACCCCGTGGCTCCGGTAACGCTGGGCTTAGCCCTGGCGTACGCCTTGCCCATGGTTTTGCGAGCCCTTCTGGGTCCTTTCGATTGCGAGTATCGGTGTCATGAGTGTGGTCGTCCGTTCCGGCCTTTCGGTAACCTGTTCGGCGTGGAAAGCGCTGCTGCTGCGCGAGACGGTGAATCGTCTCGCCGCCGGCCGCGCCGCATGGGTCTGGATTCTGCTCGAGCCCCTGATCCACGTGATGTTCATGCTCGCGATGTTCACCGCGATCCGCGTCACGACCGTGGGCGGCATCGACACCACCCTGTGGCTTACCACCGGCATGGTGGCGTTCTTCATGTTCCGCCGCACCGCCAACCAGTGCACCAACGCCATCAGCGCCAACCGCGCCCTGTTCACCTATCGCCAGGTCAAGCCGGTCGACACCGTGCTCGTGCGCGCGGCCACCGAAGGCTTCCTGATGCTGCTGGTGCTGATCCTGGCCTTGTGCGTGCTGGCGCTGCTCGGCCACGACATCCTGCCTGCCGATCCCCTGACCCTGCTCGGCGCGCTGCTCGGCCTGTGGCTGGTCGGGCTAGGCTTCGGCCTGGTGTTCTCGGTCGGCACCGAGCTGGTGCCGGAGCTGGGCAAGCTCGTCAACATCATCATGATGCCGGCCTACTTCATGTCCGGCGTGATGGTCCAGATCGGCGCGATTCCCGAGCCCTACCGCGGCTGGCTGGCGCTCAACCCGCTGGTGCACGGTCTGGAGTCGGCGCGCCTGGCGTTCGCTCCCTACTATCACACCATCACCGACCTGAGCCTGGCCTACCTGTACGCCTGGGCCCTGGTGCTGGTCTTTCTCGGCCTGGCGCTGCAGGTCCGTTTCGCCCAGCGCGTGGTGAGCCAATGATCATCGTCGACGACGTCCACAAACGCTACCGCACCGAACACGGCCCCGGCAAATGGGTGCTGAGCGGCGTGTCGTTCACGATCCCGAAGAACGTCAACGTCGGCCTGGTCGGGCGCAATGGCGCCGGCAAGTCGACCCTGCTGCGCCTGATCGGCGGCATCGACACCCCGAACCGCGGGCGCATCGAGCGCCAGTGCCGCGTGTCCTGGCCGATGGGCTTCGGCGGCGGCCTGCAGGGTTCGCTCACCGGGCGCCAGAACGCCAAGTTCGTCTGCCGCATCCTCGGCCACGAGCACGAGATGGCCAAGCGCATCGCCTTCATGCAGGACTTCGCCGAGATCGGCGCTTCCTTCGACGAGCCGGTCAAGACCTATTCGGCCGGCATGAAGTCGCGTCTGCAGTTCGCCATGTCGCTGGCCTTCGACTTCGACGTCTACATCTCCGACGAAGTCACCTCGACCGGCGACGCCGCCTTCCGCGGCAAGGCCAACAAGGCCTTCAAGAACCTGGCCAACCGCGCCGGCCTGATCATGGTGTCGCACAGCGACAGTACCTTGCGCGAATTCTGCAGCGCCGGCATCTGGCTGCACGAGGGCCGCGCCCACTGGTTCGACGACATCGGCGACGCGCTGAAACATTACAAGGAAAGCATTGCAGTATGAATGACCGCATCAACGAGGAAGCGACCGTGGCGCCGGCGCCGGGCAAGCCCGCAAGCGGCTTGCGCGGCCGGACGACGCGCCTGGCCAAGGCGCTGCGCAAGCGTGGCGTGTTCGGCATCGCCGCCGTCGTCTGCGCCGCCGCCACCGCCTACTGGGGCCTGGTCGCCTCGGACCGCTATGTGTCGCAGGCCAACGTGATCGTCCAGCGCACCGACCTGGCCGGCGGCCACACGATGGATTTCAGCTCGCTGCTCGGCGGCGTCAACGGCAGCCGCAGCGACGAACTCCTGCTGCGCAACTACCTGCTGTCGATGGACATGCTCAGGAAGCTCGACAAGGAGCTGAACCTGCGCGCGCACTACAGCGACCGCGCGCGCGACCCGCTGTCGCGCATGTGGGCCAAGGACGTGCCGGACGAATGGTTCCTGCAGTACTACCTGTCGCGCGTGAGCGTCGAGCTCGACGAGTACTCGGGCGTGCTGGTGATCAAGGCGCAGGGCTACGACGCCCGCACCGCCCAGGCCATCACCACGCTGCTGGTACGCGAGGGCGAGCGCGCCATGAACGAGATGGCGCACCAGCTCGCGCGCGACCAGGTCGCCTTCGTCGAGAAGCAGGTGGCGCAGATGGCCGAACGCTTCCAGCGCACGCGCCAGGCGGTGGTGCGCTTCCAGAACACGCACGGCCTGGTGTCGCCGCAAAGCCGCGCCGAACAGCTCAACGGCGTGGTCGAGCGCCTGAACGCGCAGCGTACCGAACTGCAGACCCGCCGCACCGCCCTGCTCGGCTACCTCGAGCCGCGCGCGGCCGGCGTGGTCGAGATCGACCTGCAGATCGAGGCCATCGACAAGCAGCTGGCCCAGGAGCAGGCGCGCCTGACCTCGACCAGCGGCAAGGCCCTCAACAGCACGGTCGAGGAATACCAGCGCCTCGAGATGGAAGCCGGCTTCGCCAACGACGTCTACAAGACGGCGCTGGTGGCGCTCGAGAAGGGCAGGGTGGAAGCGACCCGCAACCTGAAGAAGGTCTCGGTGGTGCAGAGCCCGACCCTGCCGCAGCACGCGCTCGAACCGCGCCGCGGCTACAACATCATCGTTTCGGTGCTCGTCACCCTGCTGCTGGCAGGCGTCGTGCACCTGCTCGCGGCGATCGTCCGCGATCACAAGGATTAACCCATGCTTCGTTTCGTTCCACGTCTTTCCCTTGGCGCGCTGCTGGCCGTGACCCTGTCCGCCGGCGCCGTCCCGACGGCCGCGCCGAGCGGCGCCCCGGCC
>DOUW01000470.1:3021-8964 GCA_003520365.1 Massilia sp. | reverse complement strand
CGGGTGCCGGTGCGGCAGCGGCAGCAGCCAGCGCAGGCGCGGCGGCGTCGCCCGCTTCTTCGAGCAGCAGCACGAGCGAACCCTCGGCGACCTTGTCGCCGACCTTCACTTTCACTTCCTTGACGACGCCCGCATGGCTGGACGGGATCTCCATGCTCGCCTTGTCCGACTCGACGGTCACCAGCGACTGGTCGACCTTGATCGTGTCGCCCGGCTTGACCATCAGTTCGATGACCTCGACTTCCTTGAAGTCGCCGATGTCAGGGACTTTGACTTCCACAATGCTCATAGTGTTAGCTCCGTTATTTTTTATCTGGCTGAACAGCACGCACCAGCCCCGAAGGGCCAGCACACACTACTCGCATTGATTACTGGGTCACCGGATTCGGCTTGTTGGCGTCGATGCCGTACTTGGCGATCGCCTGGGCCACGACGGCCTTGTCGATCTTGCCTTCGTCGGCCAGCGCGCGCAGGGCGGCGACGGTGACGTAGTAGCGGTTCACCTCGAAGAACTCGCGCAGCTTGACGCGCGAATCCGAGCGGCCGAAGCCGTCGGTGCCGAGCACTTTATAGGTGCGCTCCTTCGGCATGTAGGCGCGGATCTGCTCGGCGAACATGCGCATGTAGTCGGTGGTCGCGACGATCGGGCCGGTCGTGTTTTGCATCAGCGAGGTCACGTACGGCACGCGCTGCTCCGCGTCCGGGTTGACCATGTTCCAGCGCTCGGCGTCCTGGCCGTCTCGGGCCAGCAGCGTCAGCGACGGTGCGGACCAGATGTCGGCGGCGACGCCCCAGTCGTTCTTCAGCAGCTCGGCGGCGAAGATCGATTCGCGCAGGATGGTGCCGCAGCCGATCAGCTGGACGCGGTTTCCAAGCTCTTTGTCGCCTTCCTGGAACAAATACATGCCCTTCAGGATGCCCTCTTCCTGGCCTGGCTTCAGGCCCGGCTGCTCGTAGTTCTCGTTCATGATGGTGATGTAGTAGAACACGTCTTCCTGTTCTTCCACCATGCGGCGCAGGCCGTCACGGATGATCACCGCCACTTCGTGGCCGAAGGTCGGGTCGTACGGCAGGCAGTTCGGGACGGTCGCCGCGATGATGTGGCTGTGGCCGTCCTCGTGNNCTCGTGCTGCAGGCCTTCGCCGTTCAGGGTCGTACGGCCGGCGGTGCCGCCCATCAGGAAGCCGCGCGCACGGATGTCGCCCGCCAGCCAGACCAGGTCGCCCACGCGCTGCATGCCGAACATCGAGTAGAACGTGTAGAACGGGATCATGGTGCGGTTGTTCGACGAGTACGAGGTCGCCGCGGCGATCCACGAGCTCATGCCGCCCGCTTCGTTGATGCCTTCCTGCAGGATCTGGCCGGCCTTGTCTTCGCGGTAGTACATGACCTGGTCCTTGTCGACCGGTTCGTACAGCTGGCCCTGCTGGTTGAAGATGCCGATCTGGCGGAACAGGCCTTCCATGCCGAAGGTACGCGACTCGTCGACCAGGATCGGGACGATGCGCTGGCCCAGGCTCTGGTCCTTCAGCAGGCTGGTCAGCACGCGGACGTAGGACTGGGTGGTCGAGATCTCGCGGCCCGGCGCGGTCGGCTCGAGCACGGCCTTGAACGATTCCAGCGGCGGCACGACCAGCTGCTCGTCGGCCTTCGAACGGCGCTGCGGCAGGTAGCCGCCGAGGGCCTTGCGGCGCTCGTGCAGGTACTTCATTTCAGGCGCGTCGTCGGACGGCTTGAAGAACGGGATCTCGGCCAGCTTGTCGTCGGGAATAGGGATGTTGAAGCGGTCGCGCATTTCGCGGATCGCCTCGTCGTCGAGCTTCTTGGTCTGGTGCGCGGTGTTGCGCGCCTCGCCCGACTTGCCCATGCCGAAGCCCTTGACGGTCTTCACCAGCAGCACGGTCGGCGAACCCTTGTTCTCCTGCGCGTTCTTGAAGGCGGCATAGATCTTGTGCGGGTCGTGGCCGCCGCGGGTCAGGCGCCAGATGTCGTCGTCGCTCATGTTGGCGACCATCTTCAGCAGCTCGGGATGCTTGCCGAAGAAGTGCTTGCGCACGTAGGCGCCGTCTTTCGCTTTGTAGTTCTGGTATTCGCCGTCGACGGTTTCCATCATCACGCGCTGCAGGATGCCGTCCTTGTCCTTCGACAGCAGGGCGTCCCACTGCGAGCCCCAGATGACCTTGACGACGTTCCAGCCGGCGCCGCGGAAGTCCGCTTCCAGTTCCTGGATGATCTTGCCGTTGCCGCGCACCGGACCGTCCAGGCGCTGCAGGTTGCAGTTGACGACCATGACCAGGTTATCCAGACGCTCGCGCGCGGCCATGCCGATCGCGCCCATCGATTCCGGCTCGTCCATCTCGCCGTCGCCGCAGAAGACCCAGACCTTGCGGTTGTCGGTCTTGGCGATGCCGCGCGCGTGCAGGTACTTCAGGAAGCGCGCCTGGTAGATCGCCATCAGCGGGCCCAGGCCCATCGAGACGGTCGGGAACTGCCAGAAGTCCGGCATCAGTTTCGGGTGCGGATACGACGACAGGCCCTTGCCGTCGACTTCGCGGCGGAAGTTCAGCAGCTGGTCTTCGCTCAGGCGGCCTTCGAGGAAGGCGCGCGCGTAGATGCCGGGCGAGCTATGGCCCTGGATGTAGAGCAGGTCGCCGCCGTGCTCTTCGGTCGGGGCGTGCCAGAAGTGGTTGAAGCCGATGCCCAGCATGTTCGCCAGCGAGGCGAACGAGGAGATGTGGCCGCCCAGGTCGCCGTCGGCGCGGTTGGCCTTGACCACCATCGCCATCGCGTTCCAGCGCATCCACGAGCGCAGGCGCTCTTCGTATTCGAGGTTGCCCGGGCAGTTCACGTTCAGGTGGGCCGGGATGGTGTTCACGTAGGCGGTGTTGCTCGAGAACGGGATGTGGGCGCCGCGGCGGCGCGCCAGGTCGACCAGGCGCTCCATCAGGTAGTGGGCGCGCTCGGTACCTTCGTTTTCGATGACCGCCTCGAGCGCGTCGAGCCATTCCTTGGTCTCGAGGGCGTCCGGGTCATTGGCGGCCTGGGCCGTCAATTGATCGAGTTGAGCTGACATATCAGTGCGTCTCCTTGGTTTATGCCCCACCCCGATCCCCAGATCGCCGGCGGCGGATTTGATGAACAGTAAACATGAAATTAAGCCGTGCGATTCTACCAGTGCACCTTGGCTTTTTCAAATTACGATATTTCGTTTCATAATATGGAATCACCGATGCAAAAACGGGTTTCGTAGGGTGGGTTCTTGAACCCACGCGGTCGAACCGATGCGTCATCGCGCGGCATGACAACGCCCAATCGCATGCGCGGACCTGCGCTTGCATCGCGATGACGTATGCGTTCATACCGCGTGGGTTCAAGAACCCACCCTACGCCTACCGCGTGGACACAGGTGTCCACGCTACCAAAGCCACCTGCCTCCCATCGGTAAATATGACAACGAAGCGCAGCGCGCGGCGCGCGATACCCGTGCCGGCCTTATAATTTCATCTTTGTCCAGTGATGAGCCCCACCATGCCAGCCCAACTGATCGACGGAGTCAAACTTTCCCAACAACTGCGCGCCGATATCGCCGAACGCGCGGCCAAACTCAGCGCTGCCGGCCAGCAGCCGGGCCTGGCCGTGATCCTGGTCGGCGAAGACCCGGCCAGCCAGGTCTACGTACGCAACAAGGTCAAGGCCTGCGGCGACGTCGGTTTTCATTCGGTGCTGGAAAAGTACGACGCCGACCTGCTTGAGTCCGCCCTGCTGGCGCGCATCGCCGCCCTCAACGAGGACCCGAGCATCCACGGCATCCTGGTGCAGATGCCCCTGCCCAGGCACATCAACCCGAGCAAAGTGATCGAGGCGATCGCCACAAGCAAGGACGTCGACGGCTACTCGGTGCTGTCGGCCGGCGAACTGGTCGCCAACCTGCCGGGCTTCCGCCCCTGCACGCCCTACGGCTGCATGAAATTGATCGAAAGCACGGGCTTCGACCTGCGCGGCAAGCATGCGGTCGTCATCGGACGCTCGAACACCGTCGGCAAGCCAATGGCCCTGCTGCTCTTGCAAGCCAACGCCACCGTCACCATCTGCCATAGCGCGACGCCGGACCTGGGCTACCACACCCGCCAGGCCGACGTGATCGTCGCCGCCGTCGGCCGCCGCAACACCGTCACCGCCGACATGGTCAAGCCGGGCGCGATCGTGATCGACGTCGGCATGAACCGCGACGACGCCGGCAAGCTGTGCGGCGACGTCGACTTTGCCGGCGTCAGCGAAGTGGCCGCCCACATCACGCCGGTGCCGGGCGGCGTCGGCCCGATGACGATCACCATGCTCCTGATGAATACCGTCGAGTCCGCGGAGCGCGTGCTCGGCAAGCGCCAGGAACAGCTGGCCCAGGCCACGGGCATGGATCCGAAGCCGGGCGTCGCTTGATTAAATAAGCGAGATCGCTCCCTCGGGGGCGATTTCCGAACCCTAGGAAGGAACACCATGAGCATTGACACCAGTAATCCCCTTCTCGATTTCTCGGGCCTGCCGCGCTTCGACCTGTTCCGTCCTGAACATGTCACGCCAGCCATCGAGCAACTGATCAAGGAAGCCACCGAGGTGGTGGCCAAGCTCGAAGCGCCGAGCGACAACGTGACCTGGGACAATTTCGTGGTGCCGCTGGAAGAAGCGACCGAACGCCTGGGCCGCGCCTGGGGCATCGTCAACCACCTGAACCACGTGGCCGACACGCCCGAGCTGCGCGCCACCTACAACGAGAACCAGCCGAAGGTCACCGAGTTCTGGACCATCCTGGGCCAGAACGAGGCGCTGTTCGCCAAGTACAAGGCGATCCGCGCCAACCCGGACTTCGTTAACCTGTCGCCGGCCAGGAAGCGCATCGTCGAGAACGCCCTGCGCGACTTCCGCCTGGGCGGCGCGGAGCTGCCGGCCGACAAGAAGGAGCGCTTCGCCGCAATCCAGGAACAGCACGCCGCCATTTCCACGCGCTTCTCGGAAAACGTGCTCGACGCCACCAACGACTACAAGCTGATCGTCGAGAACGAAAGCGAGCTGGCCGGCATCCCCGACGACGTCAAGGCGGCCGCGCGCGCCGCCGCGGAAGCGCAAGGCAAGGCCGGCTGGCAATTCACCCTGCATTTCCCGTCCTATTTCCCGGTGCTGCAGTTCGCCGACAACCGCCAGCTGCGCGAGACCATCTACCGCGCCAGCGCCACCAAGGCGTCGGACGCCGGCACCGTGTTCAGCGAACTGGACAAGTGGGACAACACGAACAACATCGCCCAGCTCCTGAAGCTGCGCGACGAGGAAGCCAAGCTGCTCGACTACCGCAACTTCGCGGAAGTCTCGCTGGTGCCGAAGATGGCCGAGAGCCCGGAACACGTGATCAGCTTCCTCGAAGACCTGGCGCGCCGCGCCCGTCCCTTCGCCGAGAAGGACCTGCTTGAACTGCGCGCCTTCGCGAAAGACGAGCTGGGCATCGAAGACATGCAGGCCTGGGACGTGGCCTACACCTCGGAAAAACTGCGCGAGAAGCGCTATGCCTTCTCGGCCCAGGAAGTAAAGGAATACTTCCCCGAGCATAAGGTGATCGAGGGCCTGTTCAAGGTCGTGCAAAATCTGTTCTCGGTGCAGATCAAGCCGGACGATGCGCCCGTGTGGCACCCGGACGTGCGTTTCTACCGCATCGAGCGCGACGGCGAACTGGTCGGCCAGTTCTACTTCGACCTGTACGCGCGCGCCGGCAAGGGCCAGGGCGCGTGGATGGACGACGCGCGCGGACGCCGCACCACCACCGGCGGCATCATCCAGACCCCGGTCGCCTACCTCACCTGCAACTTCACCCCGCCGGCAACCGTCGACGGCAAGCTCCAGCCCTCGCTGTTCACGCACGACGAGGTGACCACCCTGTTCCACGAATTCGGCCACGGC
>DOUW01000470.1:221-2932 GCA_003520365.1 Massilia sp. | reverse complement strand
GGAAGCTGGCGGCGAAGAACTTCCAGTCGGGCATGCAGACGCTGCGCCAAGTGGAATTCTCGCTGATCGACATGCACCTGCACTACGACTTCGACCCGAACAGCCAGCAGACCGTGCAGGAGCTGATCGACGACGTGCGCCAGAAGTTCGCGGTCCTGATCCCGCCGTCCTTCAACCGCTTCCAGCACTCCTTCGGCCACATCTTCGCCGGCGGCTACGCGGCCGGCTACTACAGCTACAAGTGGGCGGAAGTGCTGTCGGCCGACGCGTATGCGGCCTTCGAAGAGGCGGTCGAAGCCGGCGGCGGCGAGATCTCGGTCGAGACCGGGCGCCGCTTCCAGCGCGAGATCCTCGCCGTGGGCGGCTCGCGCCCGGCGCTCGAATCGTTCAAGGCTTTCCGCGGCCGCGAACCCTCGATCGACGCCCTGCTGCGCCATAACGGCATGAACGGCTGACCAGAAACGTAGGGTGCCCACCCTACGAATCTTGCAGCAACTCAGCAACAAGCAACGGCCCGCCCACGGTTGAACACCGTTGGCGGGCCGTTCGCATTACAATCCTGAACCATGACCCGGATCGACTTCCATACCAACATTCCCGACAAACTGAGCTATGCCTGCCGCCTGGCGCGCAAGGCCTGGTCGACGCGCGCCAAGGTCGTGCTGCTGGCCGAGGACGCGGCCCAGGCCGCCGCCCTGAACGACGCCCTGTGGACCCTGTCGGAAACGGATTTCATCCCGCACGTGCTGGCCGGCGACCCGTTGGCCGAGCAGACGCCGATCATCGTCACCGACCGCGACGACGTCGCCCTGCCGCACTACGAGATGCTGGTGAACCTGACGCGGCGCACGCCCGGCATGTTCTCGCAGTTCACCCGCGTGTTCGAGATCATCTCCATCGACGAGCAGGACGCCGCCGCCGGCCGCCAGCGCTACGTCGCGTACAAGAAGCAGTCCTACCCGTTGACCCACTTCGTCGCAGGACAATCATGAGCCAGAACCCGGCCTTCGATAGCAGCATCCCCGTGTTGACCGAGGTAGTGATGGAGCCCCTGGTGCTGGAACCGGTGCCGGGATCGGGGCCGGCCGAGCCNNGCCGGCTGCCGAGCCGGTTGCCGAACCTGCGCCAGCCGCGGAGCCGGACTGGGACGAACTCGAACGCCGGATCGCCGAGCGCGTCGTGCAGCAGCTGCAGTCGCAGATCGACGCCGTCGTGCGCAGCGCGCTGGCCGCGGCCAACGAGCAGATCCGGCAAGGCGTGCGCCAGGCGGTCGAGCAGGTCGTGGCGCAGCAGGTGGCGGCGGTCCAGTTCGGGCAGAAATAGGTGGTGTAGGGTGGGGGGTCGGCCCCCCCCCANNCGCGTGGGGTCGAGACCCCACCCTACCCAAAACCGGCCGCGGCGCCTCTCATCGTCCCCCTCTTTTCCCGCTTTCCCCCGCACCATTTTTGTTGTACCTTTTTCTCTGCATTAACCCGTAACCGGCGCACGCTGGCGGTCTAGCGCAATGGCGCCATCCCCTACCTTTGGAGAACACATGACCACCAAGCTCATCCTCCTGGCCGCCACGCTGGCGGCCGCCGGGAGCGCCGGCGCCCAGCAAGTCGTGAAGATCGGCCACGTCAGCCCGACCTCGGGCCCGGTCGCCCACCTCGGCAAGGACATGGAAAACGCGGCGCGCCTGGCAATCGAGGACCTCAACGCCAAGGGCCTGACCCTGGGCGGCCAGAAAGTGACTTTCCAGCTGGTCGCCGAGGACGACGCCTCCGATCCGAAGCAAGGCACGGCCGTGGCCCAGAAACTGGTCGACGCCAAGGTCAAGGGCGTGATCGGCCACCTGAACTCGGGCACCTCGATTCCGGCGTCGAAGATCTACAACGACGCCGGCATCCCGCAGATCTCGCCGGCCACCACCGCGCCGCAATACACCCGCCAGCGCTTTCCGGGCGCCTTCCGCGTGGTCGCCGACGACAGCAAGCTCGGCGGCACGCTGGCGAAGTACGCGGTCGACACTCTCAAAGTGAAGAACATCGCCGTCATCGACGACCGCACCACCTATGGCCAGGGCGTGGCGACCGAGTTCGTCAAGGGCGCCAAGGGGCCGGGCGTGAAGATCGTCGGCAAGGAGTTCACCAGCGCCACCGCGACCGACTACACCGCGATCCTGACCTCGATCCGCGCCAAGAAGCCCGACCTGGTGTTCTTCGGCGGCATGGACGCGGTCGGCGGGCCAATGCTCAAGCAGATGAAGAACCTGGGCATCACAGCCCGCTTCATGGGCGGCGACGGCGTCTGCACCGACGCGCTGGGCCGGCTCGCGGGCGACGCCGTCGGCATCGAGGGCAAGGTGATCTGCGCCGAGGCCGGCGGCGTGACCGGCGCCGAGCAGGAAAAAGCCATGGCCGACTTCCGCACCCGCTTCAGGCAGAAGACCGGCAAGGACGTGCAGCTGTACGCGCCCTACGTATACGACGCGGTGATGGTGATGGCCAGCGCGATGCAGAAGGCCGGCTCGGCCGAACCGTCGAAATACCTGCCCGAGCTGAAGAAGATCGCCTACCGCGGCGTGACCGGCGACATCCGCTTCGACGCCAAGGGCGACATCGAGAACGGCGCGCTGACCCTGTTCACCTACAGGGACGGGAAGAAGGCCAAGCTGGATGTGATCCGCTGATGATTTGTTGGCGCGGACGGTAGGGTGGGCACTCCGTGCC
>DOUW01000470.1:0-193 GCA_003520365.1 Massilia sp. | reverse complement strand
CCGTGCCCACGCGTTACGTGCGTATCCGCAGCCCTGGACAGTGAAATATCGCTCGCACCGTATGCGACGGACGGCAAACTCGACGTAGTGTCGGGCTTCGCTCGGTGTTGGCGGGCGAGATGTCACCGTCAAGTGCGCAAGGAAGTGACCGTAACACGTGGGCACGGGGCGCCCACCCTAATGTGATGGACTC
>DOUW01000485.1 GCA_003520365.1 Massilia sp. | reverse complement strand
CCGGCAGCGCTGGACCCGGCCGAGCCGGTGCGGCACGTCGGCCTGTACGAGGCCGAGGCCTACTGCCGCTGGGCGGGGCGGCGCCTGCCGCTGGAGGAGGAGTGGGAATATGCGGCGCAGGCGGGCCGGCTGGACTTCGCCTGGGGCGACCTGTGGGAATGGACGGCATCGCGCTTCCAGCCGTATGCCGGCTTTTCTCCGGACCGTTACCGCGAGTACTCGGCGCCGTCGTTCGGCGGTTGCCAGTCCGTGCGCGGCGCGTCCTGCGCGACGCCGGCGCGCCTGCGCTCAGCGCACTTTCGCAACTTCTACCTGCCCGGCCGCGACGACATCTTCGTCGGCTTTCGCACCTGCGCCGCCTGAGCCGGCCGTCGGCCGTTTCGACAATTCGCGGGCCATGGACTAGTATGCATTTCTTGCATGTTCGAAAGGTCATGATGTTGTCGATCCCAGTTTTCTCTTCGCCGTCCCCCGATGCGTGGCGCATCGGCGCCCACCCGTCCACCCGCACCGGCAGGGAGGCCGCATGGACCTGCTGCTGATCCTGGCCCTGCTGGCCATGGGCTGCTTCGGCGGATTCGCCGCCGGTTTGCTCGGCATCGGCGGCGGCATGATCCTGGTGCCCTTCATTACGATGGTTCTCGACGCGCGCCAGGTGCCGCACGAACTGGTGGTGCACATGGCGATCGCGACCTCGCTCGGCACCATCATGTTCACCTCGCTGTCCTCGGTGCGCGCGCACCACAAGCACGGCGCGGTGCGCTGGGACATCGTGAAATTGCTGGCGCCCGGCATCCTGGTCGGCTCCACCATCGGGCCCTGGATCGGCAAGCAGATGAATACGGCGGTGCTGTCCCTGTTTTTCGGCGCCTTTGTCGCGTTCTCGGCCACGCAGATGCTGGTGAATAAGAAGCCGGCCGCGGCGCGCGATTTGCCGCGGGCGCCCGGCATGTTCGCGGCGGGCGGCGTGATCGGCATCCTGGCGGGGCTGGTGGGGGCGGGCGGCGGCTTCGTCTCGGTGCCCTTCATGACCTGGTGTAACGTGCGCATCCACAACGCGGTCGCCACCAGCGCCGCGCTCGGGTTCCCGATCGCGTTTGCCGGCACGCTGGCGAACGTGTTCTATGGCTGGGGCGAGCCGGGCCTGCCCGACTATGCGCTGGGCTTCATCTACGTGCCGGCGCTCTTGATCATCGTTGCGGCCAGCGTGGTGATGGCGCCGATCGGCGCGCGGACCGCGCACCGGATGCCGGTGCGCCGGCTGCAGAAAGTGTTCGCGGTGATCCTGTACGCGCTGGCTGCCTATATGTTCTGGAAGGCGGCACAATAACCCGTGCGGCATAAAACAACATCGGCGCCCGAGAGCGCCGATGTTTGTTCTATGCCCGCACCGGCTGTTTGCCGTCGCGCGAATACGCCCAGGCCAGCATGATCAGCGCGGCGACGATCATCGGCAGCGACAGCACCTGGCCCGAGGTGATCGGCAGGCCGGCGACCGTGGTTTCCCAGTCCGGCACGCGGAACCATTCGGTGAAGAAGCGCGCGCAGCCGTAGAGCAGGGTGAACATCGCGCCGACCGCCAGGCGCGGGCGCGCCTTGCGCGCGTAGGGCCACAGGATCAGGAACACCAGGATGCCGTCGATCAGCATCTGGTAGAGCGGCGACGGGTGGCGCAGGGTGTCGAGATAGCCGATGCCGTCGGGATTCGGCCACTGCATCGCCCACGGCAGGCTGGCGTCGGCAACCCGGCCCGGCAGTTCGTGGTTGATGAAGTTGCCCAGGCGGCCGGCGGCGTAGCCGAGCGGGACCATCGGGGCGATGAAGTCGTAGACGTCGAGGATGTTGCGTTTCGACTTGCGCGCCCACAGGGCCATGGCGATCAGCACGCCCAGGAAACCGCCGTGGAAGGACATGCCGCCTTTCCAGACCTTGAAGATCTCGAGCGGATTGGCGAAGAAATAGCCCGGCTGGTAGAACAGCACTTCGCCCAGGCGGCCGCCGAGCACGACGCCGAGCATGCCGTAGAACAGCATGTCGTCCAGGTCCTCGTTCTTCCAGCCTTGCGCGGCAATGTGCGGCTGCTTGATGCGCACGCGTCCCAGGATGATGAACATCGCGAACGCGAGCACGTACATCAGGCCATACCAGTGGATGTCCACGGGGCCGATCGAGAACGCGACCGGGTCCGGATTCGGGTGTACCAGCATATTATGTCTTCCTCAGTAATTCCAAAAAGCCCCGCAGCACCGGAGAAGCGTTGTCGCGCCGCCAAGCCAGGCCGAGCTCGACCAGCGGTGTCGGGTTGGCAAGGGCACGGTATTCTACGCCGGGACGCAGCAGGTTCGACACGGATTGTGGCACAAGTGCCAAGCCCATGCCCGCGGACACGAGGCTGACGATGGTCTGCATCTGGATCGCTTCCTGGCCGATGGCCGGCGTCAGGCCGGCATCGCGGAAGCAGCCGAGGATGGCGTCGTACAGGCTGGGCGCGCTCTTGCGCGGGAAGATAATGAGCGGCAACGCAGGCAGGGCACGCAGGTCGACCGGCTTCCCATCATCGGGCAGCAGGCCGCCGGGGGCGCACAGCACCAGCGGCTCCTCGAGCACGCTGGCGTAGTCGAGCAGGTCCCGGGCCTTGTCCGGCAGCGGCGGGATCAGGAGGCCGGCATCGATGCGCCCGTGCAGCAAGTCATCGACCTGCATGTCGCTGGTCGCTTCCTGCAGCACCAGCTCGACCTTCGGAAAGGCGGCGCTGTACTCGCGCAGCAGCGGCGGCAGCACGCTGTAGTCGGCCGGCGTGACGAAGGACAGCGCCAGCCGCCCGGATTCCCCGGCGGCCGCGCGGCGCACCAGGTCCGGGATGCCGGACGCCTGCTCGA
>DOUW01000486.1:6945-8761 GCA_003520365.1 Massilia sp. | reverse complement strand
CGGCGCGCACTGGCGCGCGCGGCGTCGAGGATGGCACGGGCGCGCAGGCCGGCGCCGTGGCTGCTGCTGGGGTTGCCGAAATCTTCCTGCAACGCGGCCTGCGCCGCCGCGATGGCGGCCGGCAGGACGGGAGAAGTGGCATTCGCGTCGAGGTAGATTTCTGCGTCCATAAAAAACTGAAAAAGGCGGCACGGATCGTGTTATTGTTCAGCAATATGTTACGAAGTTGTGTCGAAGCGCACGTTCTATATTCGTCTCATTTAATCCAAAACTAAGCATGTTTGTTCTCATAGTGAGCTATAAATAGAATGAATTCACTAGACAAATTTGATTGCGCCATTCTCGCAGCGTTGCAGGCAGACGCAACGCTGTCGATCTCGGGCCTGAGCGAAAAAGTGGGCCTGTCCAGCACCCCCTGCTGGAAGCGCGTCAAACGCCTGGAGGAAGAGGGCTACATCGAAAGCCGCGTCACCATCGTCAACCGCCACAAGGTCGGCCTGCCGGTCACTGTGTTCGTCAGCGTGCGCACCCGGGAGCACGACGAAAAGTGGCTCGAGCGCTTCGCGGCCGCCGTCGTCGCCCTGCCCGAAGTGCTCGAGTTCCACCGCATGAGCGGCGACGTCGATTACCTGCTGAAAGTGGCCACCACCGACATCGAAGGCTACGACCGCTTCTACAAGAAGCTGATCAAGACCGCCCAGCTGACCGGCGTGTCCTCGGCCTTCTCGATGGAGCAGATCAAGTGCAGCACCGCCCTGCCGCTGGAGCTGATCGCGCACGGGCTGCCTGCCTGAGCCTCCCGCTCCTGGACAGCGTGCAGGTTTTCGACCTGCGCTTTTTCATGCGATGATGACGTCCGTTTGTAATCAACGGAGACAGGCTGATGCCATCGAAAATGAACATGGCGCCGCTGGCGCAGGCCGCGCTGCTGTGCGCGCTTCTGAGTACGCCCTACGCCGCACTGGCGCAGGAACAGGTCGTGAAAATCGGCGTGACCGGCCCGCTGTCGGGCGCCAATGCCTTTGCCGGCAAGGACAACGAAAACGGCGTGCGTCTCGCGGTCGAAGACCTGAACGCCCAGAAGATCAAGGTGGCGGGTAAGCTGCTCCGCTTCGAGCTGCAGTCCGAAGACGACGCCGGCGATCCGAAACAGGGCGTGACGGTGGCGCAAAAGCTGGTCGACGGCGGCGTGAAATTCGTCCTCGGCCCGTACAACTCGGGCGTCGCGATCCCCGCCTCGCGCGTCTACAACGACGCCGGCGCGCTGATGTCCACCGTCGGCACCAATCCGAAGATCACGCAAGCCAACTACAAGACGGTGTTCCGCATCGTCGCCAGCGATTCGCAGGTCGGCGGTTCGATGGCCAATTACGCGGCCAAGGAGCTGAAGCTCAGGAACGTCGGCGTGATCGACGACCGCACCGCCTTCGGCACCGGGATTGCCACCGAATTCAAGCGCCAGGCGCAGGCCGCCGGTATCAAGGTCGCGGGCCACGAATTCACCAACGACAAGGCGAGCGACTTCGCCGCCATCCTGACCTCGCTGCGCGCCAAGAAGGTCGACGCGATCTTCTTCGGCGGCTATGCGCCGCAAGGAGCGCCGATGGCGCGCCAGATGAAGGCGCTCGGCCTGAACGTGCCGCTGCTCGGCGGCGACACCCTGTGCAGCCCCGAGATGGCCAAGCTCGGCGGCCCGGCCGTCGGCGAGAACGTGCGCTGCGCCCAGGCCGGCGCCATCATCGCCAGGCAGCCGACCGGCCCCGCCTTCCTGACCAAGTACAAGGCGCGCTTCAAGCGCGACCCGGACGTCTATGCC
>DOUW01000486.1:0-6668 GCA_003520365.1 Massilia sp. | reverse complement strand
GCCGCTGGCCAGCTATTAAGGAAACACCCACATGACCCCGTTTTTCAAGCTCGGCGCACTGGCCGCGGCAAGCCTCATCGCCTGCGCCCCGGCGCTCGCGGCCGAACAGCCGGCAGGCGCCGCGACCAGCCAGGCCGCCGTCGACCCGCAGGCGGGCAAGACCCTCAACCTGCTGGCCGACGAGTACTACGACGCGCTGGCGCGCTTCGACCCGGTGTCCGCCAGCGAGAGCGGCGACAACCGCTTCATCGACCAGATCGGCATGTCGATCGCACCGGCGGAACGCGCCAAACAGTTTGAACGGTATAAATCGTTCCAGAAGCGCCTGCGTGCGATCAAGCGCGACCGGCTGAACGGCCGCGACCAGACCAGCTACGACATCCTCGACTACGAGCTGACCACCGCGCTGCGCTTCGAGCCCTTCCCCGAGCACCTGCTGCCGATCAACCAGATGGACAGCCTGCCGGTCACGCTGGCGAACTACGCCAGCGGCCAGGGCGCCCAGCCGCTCGCCAGCGTGAAGGACTACCGCGCCTACGCCAGCCGCCTGGAGCAGCTCGGCCCCTGGGTCGACCAGACGATCGCCAACATGCGCGAAGGGATCAAGCGCGGCATCGTGCATCCGAAGCCGGTGATGACGTCGGCCCTGCCCCAGTTCCGCCAGCTGGTCGCCGGTTCGCCGGAAGCCAGCATCTATTACGCGCCGGTGAAGAACTTCCCGGCCGGCTTCTCCGACGCCGACAAGCGCAGCCTGACCAAGCTGTATGGCGACATCATCGGTGGCAAGCTCAATCCGGCGCTGGCGCGGCTGTCGACCTTCCTCGAGAAGGAATACCTGCCGGCAGCGCGCACCAGCACCGGCTGGAACGCGCTGCCGAACGGCGCCGACTGGTACATCGTGCGCGTGGCGAGCCAGACCACGACCAGCCTGAGCCCCGCGCAGATCCACGAGATCGGCCTGAAGGAAGTCGCGCGCATCCAGGGAGAGTATGGCCGCATCGGTCCGAAGATGGGCTACACGGGACCTGCCGCCGGCCTGCCGGCCTGGGTCTCGCAGCAGGCGAAATACAAGCCGTTCAAGACCGACCAGGAAGTCATCGACGTCTACCGCAAGCTCGACGCCCAGCTGCGCACCAAGCTGCCGTCGATGTTCAACCTGATGCCGAAGTCCCCGCTCGACCTGCGCCTCGAACCGGAACTGAGCCGCGCCACGGCCTCGGACCACTACACCCCGCCGGCGGTGGACGGCTCGCGCCCGGGCGTGTTCTGGTCGGTCGTGAACGATCCGCGCCAGTACGGCAGCACCGGCATGGTCACGCTCTACCTGCACGAAGGCCAGCCCGGCCACCACTTCCACATCGCCCTGGTGCAAGAACTGGGCCTGCCGAACTTCCGCAAGTTCGGCGGCAACAACGCCTTCACCGAAGGCTGGGCGCTGTACGCGGAAACCCTGGGCAAGGACATGGGATTGTTCGACAAGCCGGAGGATTACTTCGGCCACCTGAACGACGAAATGCTGCGCGCCGCGCGCCTGGTGGTCGACACCGGCATGCACACCAAGGGCTGGACGCGCGAACAGGGCATCAAGTACTTCCAGGAGACGCTGGGCTACAGCGAAGCGGATTCGCGCGCGCAGATCGAGCGCTACATGGTCTGGCCGGGCCAGGCACTGGGCTACAAGATCGGTTCGCTGAAGATCCTGGAGCTGCGCCGCCGCGCGGAAAGCGCGCTGGGAGACAGGTTCGACATCCGCAAGTTCCACGACATCGTGCTGGGTGAAGGAACGCTGCCGCTGTCGCTGCTGGAGGCGAAGGTGGATCGGTGGATTGCGCAGAGCAAGTAAGAGCTCAATGCTTCGCTTTGGACGTTTGACGCAAAGAAAAACGTCCGAAGCGAAAACAGTGCTTGCTCCGCCAGATGCAGTAGCAGTCTGGGTCCTTCCACTGGCCCGCTGAGGCAACCGGGGCTGTTGCCTGCCCCGCTATTGGACCATTCAAGCAGCGTGGGCACGGCGGGCCTACGCCGGCCGCGCCCACCCTACGGGATACATCACGGGTAGCGCGCCAGTAGCCTTACTTACCGGGCACGATCCGCCACACCACCCCACCCCCATCATCCACCACCAGCAGCGCCCCATCCGCCGCCACCTCCACGGCCGCCGGACGTCCCCACACGTCGCGGTCGCTGAGCACCATGCCGGTCATGAAGTCCTGGTACTGCCCGGTCGGCACACCGTTCTTCATGAACACGCGCACGACCTTGTAGCCGGTGCGGATGCCGCGGTTCCAGGAGCCGTGCAGCGCGACGAAGATGTCGCCTTCGTACTCCTGCGGGAAGGCGTGCTTCGCCCCTTTCGGCGCCTGGTACACGACCATGCCCAGCGGCGCCGAGTGCGACTGGATCAGGGTGTCGGGCACGATGGTCTTGTCCTTCAGGTCCGGCCGGATACCTTTTAAACGCGGGTCCTCGTTGGCGCCGATGTAGTACCACGGCCAGCCGTAGAAGCCGCCCTGCTTGACGCGCGTGACGTAGTCCGGCGGCAGGTTGTCGCCCAGTTCGTCGCGCTCGTTCACGCTGCAGAACAGGTCGCCCGTGGTCGGGTGCACGATCATGCCGACGCAGTTGCGCAGGCCGTTCGCATACGCCCGGCGGTTCTTGCCGTCCGCATCGAAGGCCAGCACGGCGGCGCGCTCGGTCTCTTCGCCCCAGGCGGCACCGACGCCATATTTTGCTTCCCACTGCGCCAGCGGCTGCGGCGGCTGTGGGCCGATGCTGGCGGCGACGTTGGTGGCCGAGCCGACCGACAGGAACATGGTCTTGCCATCCTTCGAGAAGGCGATCGTGCGCGTGACGTGGCCGCCGCTGGTGTCGCTGATCTTCTCGATCACGACTTCCGGCTCGCCTTTCGCCTTCAGGTCGCCCACGCTGTAGGAGAAGCGCAGCACCGAGTTGACGTTGGCGACGTACAGGTACTTCGGATTCTCCGCCGGCCACAGTGCCATGCCGTAGGGGCGCGACAGGCCGGTGGCGTAGACGCTGACCGTCTCGGCCTTCTCGCCGTCTTTCGAACGCAGGACCGTGATCTGGCCCTTGGCGGCTTCGGACAGGACGATGTCGCCGTTCGGCGCGCGCAGCGGCAGGCGCGATTTACCGAGGCCGTCGGCATAGATGCCGATCTTGAAACCTGGCGGGACGGCCGGCATCACGCCGTCCGGACGCGGCGCGAGCTTGGGGCCGTTGCCGGCGCTTTCGCTGGCGTAGGGTTTTACCAGCTCGGTCGGCTTGATGTGGTGCAGGTCGCCTGGCTTGTCATCGAGCCAAGCGCCGGTCTTGTCGGCGGCGGCGCGCTTGCTTGCTGCGGCTGCGGCGGGCGCGGCGGCCTTCCCGCTTTGCGTGGCCAGATAGGCGATCACGGCGGCGCGCTGTTTCTCATCGGCGATCCCGATCGGCATCGTCGTGCCGGGGACGTCCTTGTTCGGGTCGCGCAGGAAGACGTCGAGTTCTTCGCGGGTCCAGGTTTTACCGGCCGCGCCGGCTTTCGACAGCGCGTCGCTGTAGTTGTAGCCGGGGACGGCGCCGGCCTTGCGGCCGATGACGTTATAGAGGCCGGGGCCGGCGCGCGAGGACAGTTTGTTGTCGACGGTGTGGCAGCTGGCGCAGTTCTGGTTGAAGTAGGTTTGGCCGGCGGTGGTTGCCGGGGCGGCTTGTGCGGGGCCGGTCAGGGCGAGGCAGGCGGCGGCGATGGCGGCGTTTGTCGTGTGTCTCATGTTTTTTGTGTTGGCTTTGTCCAGTGTGCAGACGGTCCTGGGGCTGTTGCCTGTGCTGTTCGTGGTGTGCTTGATCCGCGTGGGCTCGAGAGCCCACCCTACGGGAAGCGCCGCGTATCCGAAACCAGCGGCGGATCAAGCGCCGGTGATTAGCCCAGCATGAATACCGGGTAGCGGCGCCACTCGGGTTCGCGGTATTTGGCGCAGTTGGCGAAGATGAAGTCGAGGACGGCTTCCTGGTTGGACAGCAGCTCGGCGTTCGCGGCCTTCCAGGTGGCGAACTTCGCGGCCAGCTCGGGTTCTTCGTTCAGCAGGCGCTCGGCTTCGTCTTCGAACACGTAATCCGAATAGGCTTCCTTCTTTTCCAATACGCTGTTGAAGAAACCCCAGCGGAAGAAGCTGTCGTGGGCCAGCGGCTCGAGGGTCTCGACGATGTAGCGCGCCTTGTCCTGGTCCAGCGAAACGATGACGTCGCCGGCGCGCAGCAGGACCTGGCCGCAGCGCTGTTCCAGCTGCACGTCGTCGTGGAACATGTGGCCCTCGTACGCGTTCGGACGCGAGGCGACCGACACGATGTGGTAGTAGTCCACCTCTTCCATGCGGTCCTCGGCCACGCGCTCGGTCTTGACGCCGTTCAGTTCCAGGCGCTCGATCGCTTCGCGCCAGGCCTGCGGGATGACGTAGGCTTTCGGCGCTTGCACGGTGATGTCGGCGTTGAAGCGGTTGTACCAGGCGATGTCGCGCTCCCACGGCTTGGAGCGGTCGTAGTACAGGCGGCTGTAGTCGCCCAGCACGCTCGGCTTGTAGCCGGCCTCGTAGCCCTTGAAGCGGAAGCTGCCGGGATTCTGCTCGTCCATCGTCCAGTGGATCGGCCATTCGACGCGGGTGCGGCCCGCCTCTTTCGCGGCGCGGCGCAGCGCCTGGATCTGCGCGGCGTTCTTCACCGTGAAGTCGAGCGCGGTCTCGACCAGGGCGCGCATCGAGTCGTAGCGGTCCGCGAACGGTTTCAGCATGTGCGTCTCGGGCATGAAACCGATGGTGTGGTGCAGGGCCGCGTAGCCGGTCGAGAAGCGCGCGGTCTCGAGGAAGTCGGCGATGCCGTGGTCGGGGCTGTCCTTGACCGGGTTCACATACGGGCAAGTTGGCCAGCCGCGCGCTGCCATCTGTTCGTACATCGCCGGCAGCATGGTGTCGCGCAGGAAGCCGCCCAATTCTCCGCCCAGCTTGTCGGGCTGGGTGTGGATCAGGGTCATGGTGTAGCTGTAGTCGGCGCCGTTCGAGGTATGGGTGTCGACCATGACGTCCGGATCCCAGGACGTGAAGAACTGGTTGAAGACCTGGGCCGTCAGGGTGTCGCACTTGACGAAGTCGCGGTTCAGGTCGAGGTGGCGGCTGTTGCCGCGGAAGCCGAACTGCTCCGGGCCGTCCTGGTTCACGCGCGAGGTGTTCGCCCGGTTCAGGCTGCCGTCGACGTTATAGAGCGGGATGAAGATGAACACGGTCTCGCCCAGCGCGGCCAGGCGCGACGGCTGCGTGCAGAAGTCGCGCACCAGCGCCATGCAGCCGTCGACGCCTTCCGGCTCGCCCGGGTGGATGCCGTTGTTGTTGAAGAAGACCGGACGCCCGCTCCCCTTGATCGCCTCGCGGCTGAACACGCCGTCGCTGCTGACCACGCCGGCGTGGATCGGCACGCCCGCGTCCGAGGTGCCGATCGCGCCGAAGCGCAGCACGCTCGGGTAGCGGCGCGCCAGCTCTTCGTACCAGGCGATGCAGTCGCTCCAGGTGGTGGTCTGGTTCTGGTTGCCCAGTTCATAGGGGGTCTTCAATTCGTTCGACATGAGGGTTCCGGCAAGCGTGATTTAACCAAGGCGCTAAGATACCGCAGTTGCGCCCGATAGTGGCAGCGTGATCTCGACCGTGGTGCCGCGCTGCGGCGCCGAGCGCACCGCCATCGTGCCGTGCAGCGCGTACACACGCTCGCGCATGCCGATGATGCCGATGCCCTCCGAGCTGACGGCCGGATCGAAACCCTGGCCGTCGTCCTCGACCGCGATGCGCAGCACCTCGTGCGCGTCGTCGAGCGCCAGCGTGACCTGGGCATTCGACGCCTGCGCGTGCTTCATCACGTTCGACAGCGCTTCCTGCACGATGCGGTAGGCCGAGATCGCCAGCTCGTTGCCGAGGCGCGAGAAATCGCCCTCGGAGTGGAAGGCAAAGCGGCAGCCGGAGCCGCTGTCGTAGTGGCGCAGCATCTCTTCCACCGCCCCGTGCAGGCCGAGCATGTCGAGCACCTCGGGGCGCAGGCGGCGCACCAGGCGCCGGCCGTTGGCGTACAGGTCGAGCGCCAGGCGCGTGATGGCTTGCGCCTTGGTGCGGATTTCGTCCACCTCGGCGCTGGGCCCGGCCTTCGCTGCCAGCATGCCGATGCTCTGCGCTTCCAGCCGCACCGCGATCAGCGAGGCGTTCAGTTCGTCGTGGATCTCGACCGCGATGCTCTTGCGCTCGTCCTCGATGATGCTGTTCACCTTCTGGATCAGCTTGCGCTTGTCGGCGTCGGCGCGCAGCGCCTCGTTGCGCGACGCGAGCAGTTCGCGCGTGCGCTCTTCCACCTTGTTCTCCAGGTCCTGCTTGGACTGGTCGAGCGCCACCGACATCTCGCCGATCGAGGCCTGCAATTCACCGACCTCGCCGCCGGTCGTCACCGGCAGGTTGACCCGGAAATTCCCGCCGCGGATCTCGCGCAGCGCGCCAATCGCGTCGCGCAGGGGCAGCGTCAGCGAGCGCGCCAGCACCCAGGCCAGCACGCCGCTGGCCGCCAGCGCCAGCGCGGCGATCGCCACCTCGACCTGGAAGCGGCGCGTCTGCTTGGCCAGCATGTGGGCCGGCGACATGGTGACGCGC
>DOUW01000482.1:4704-5533 GCA_003520365.1 Massilia sp. | reverse complement strand
CCCAGCGAGGCGCCGCCCGCTCCGGCCAGGCGCGCCAGGATCGCGTTGGCCAGCACCGGCAGGTCGTCGAGACGCTCGCGCAGCGGCGGCAGCGCCAGCTCGATCACGTTCAGGCGGTAGAACAGGTCCTCGCGGAAGGTCCCCTGGCGGATCATTGCCGCCAGGTCGGCGTTGGTGGCGCTGATCACGCGCACCTTGACCTGGCGTTCGCGGTTCGAGCCGAGCCGCTCGAAGCGCCCGGTCTCCAGCACGCGCAGCAGTTTCATCTGCCCGGCCAGCGGCAGGTTGCCGATCTCGTCCAGGAACAGGGTGCCGCCGTCGGCCGCCTCGAACTTGCCCTCGCCCGCCCTGGAGGCGCCGGTGTAGGCGCCGGCATCGGCGCCGAACAGCTCGGCCTCGATCAGTTCGGACGGCAGGGCGCCGCAGTTCAGCACCACGAAGGGGCCGTCCTTGACTTGCGAATTCGCCTGGATGATCTCGGCGAGGCGCTCCTTGCCGGTGCCGTTCGGGCCCGTGATCAGGACCGGCACGTCGGCGCGCGCCACCTGGCAGGCCAGTTGCAGCACGCGTTCGGTGGCCGGGTCGGCCCAGACCAGGCCGCGCAGGTCGTACTGGCTTTCCAGTTCGCGCCGCTCGCGCCGCTCGCGTCCGACCCGCTGCAGCAGCGCGCGGTTGGCCTGGCCGAGTTCGACCAGGTTGGTCACGGTCGCCAGCAGGCGTTCGTCGTTCCAGGGCTTGGGCAGGTAGTCGGCGGCGCCGGCCTTGACCAGGTCGACCGCCGCATCGAGGTGGGTCCAGGCGGTGAGCAGGATCACCGGCAGGTCCGGGT
>DOUW01000482.1:0-4638 GCA_003520365.1 Massilia sp. | reverse complement strand
TCGTCTCGAGCGTGAAGTTCATGTCCTGGATGACCAGGTCGACCGGTTCGCGGGCCAGCACCGCCAGCCCTTCCTCGGGCGAGGCCGCGTGCAGCGCCGCGATGTCGTGCAGCGAGAACAGCACGTCCAGGGCGACGCCGACGGCGGCGTTGTCGTCAATGATGAGTACGGTGGGCATGGGCGCTAGCATAGCATTGGCGGGTAACCATCAGGTACTGCGTCAGGTACTGCATCAGGTACTGCGGGTGGCCAGCGCCGGCGAGGTGCTGGCCGCGCGCCAGGCCGGTCCGTACACGGCCAGCACGCCGAGCGCCCACAACAGGATGGCGCCGCCGCCGAGGTAGCCGAGCGGCAGGCGCGCCATCTCCAGCTTGCTCACCAGGAGCTGGTTCAGGCCGACGCCGAGCAGCACGCCGCCGAACACGCCGGCGCTGGTGATCAGGAAATTCTCTGTCAGGAAGTAGCGCAGGATGTCGATCCTGCGTGCGCCGAGCGCGCGCCGTACGCCGATCTGCTTGCGCCGCTGCGTGACCCAGAGGCTGGCCATGCCGACGATGCCGCTGGCGGTGATCAACAGCAGCAGCACGCTGACCGTCACCAGCATCCACGACAGTGCCATGTCGGCGCGGTAGCGCGACTTGCGCAACCCCTCGACGGTGCGGGTCTCGAGGATGACCGGCGTGGCGGACGACTTGCGCAGGACCGCCTCCGCTTCGCGGATCACGCGGTCGCGCTGCCCCGGTTCGGTGCGGATGGTGAAGGTATAGGCCTGGTTGCTGCCGTACAGGCGCACCGGTGCGATGCTCGAGAGCTCGCCGCGCGCGCTCACCTCGGCGCCATGGCTCTGCAGGCGCTCGACCACGCCGACCACCCGCACCTCCATCGCGTCTTCGCCGGTGCCGAAGTACATGATCCTGCCGACCGCGCCCTGGCCCGGCCACAGCTTCGCGGCCAGGGCCTTCGACAGGATCACCACGTGCGGCACATCGTTCTTGTTGATGTCGATGTCCTGGGCTTCGCCGGGCAGGAAGTCGCGCCCTTCGACGATTTTGAGGCCCCAGGCCTTGACCAGCGAGTCGGGCGAGAAGTAGGCCGAGGAGGGCGAGGACTCGTCGGTCTGGCGGCGGTCGAGCGCGACGCTGTTGTTCCAGCCCGACTGCGACATCGGCACCTGGTTGACCTGGGCCACGGCGGCCACGCCCGGCACCGCGCGCAGCAGCTCGCTTTCGCGCTTCATCGTCGCCAGCTGCTGCTCCGGGCCGTCGCTGGACAGGTGGCTGACGTCGATCTTGAACACCGCCGTTTCATCGGCGATGCCGCTGGGGCGGGCGGCGGCGGCGCGGCGTTCGCTCACGATGTGCACGGCATTGGCCAGGATCGCCAGGCTGAGCGCGACCTGCAGCGCGACCAGGATCGCGCCGGTCTTGTTGCGCAGGAGCGCGGAGAGGATGGGACGGATTTCCATGATGGCTCCTTATTGCGACTTGAGTTGGATCGCCGGCGTCACCTGGCAGGCGCGCCAGGTCGGGAACAGCCCGGCCAGCACCGCGGCCAGCACCGACAGCAGGAAGGTGAATGCCAGCATGGTCAGGTCCATGCGCGCCACCGCGGCCGCTTCCCGGTTCTGCATGCCGATCAGGGCCAGGGCGCCGAAGGCCAGCAGCAGCCCGAGCAGGCCGCCGGCCAGGCCGATGACGGCGCTCTCGGTCAGGAACTGGCGGAAGATCTCGCGGCGCGAGGCGCCCAGGGCGCGGCGGATGCCCACTTCGCTGGCGCGCACCGAGAACTTCGCCAGCAGCAGGCCGATGGTGTTGACCAGGCACAGCGCCAGGAAACCGAAGGCCAGCCAGGCCGACAGTTTGTTGTCCTTGCCGACCACCTTCTCGTGCTCCATCCACTGGTTGACGTCGTACAGCTCGGCCGGCGTGCCGCGGCGCATGCGGCCGAGCTTGCGCTGCTCGGCGGCGTAGCCGTTCAGGTAATCGTGCAGCGCGCCGCGTTCGGCGCCTGACGCGGTCTCGAACCAGAACTGCAGCCAAGTGCATTCCGAGCGCATGACGCCCTGGAAGCCTGGCTCCGGACGCGCGCTGCAGCTCATGCCGCCGTTGCGCGAGGCTTCCAGGCGTACGGCGGTGGCGAGCGGGATGAAGATTTCTTCGCGCACGCCGAAGTAGTCCCCGCCGACCAGCTTGTAGTAGCGCGGCTGCGGCTCCCAGTCGTCGACCACGCCGACGATGGTGAAGGGCTGGCCCATCACGTTCAGGCGCTGGCCGACCGGGCTGGCGGCGCCGAACAGCTTTTCCGCCACCTGGCGGCCGAGGATGGCGACGTTGGCGCCGCGCGCGTCGTCGGCTTCGCTCCAGGGCTGGCCGTGCAGGAAGGGCACCTCGAACATGGCGAAAAAGTCGCGCGTCGGCGCGATGCCGGGTGCGGTGAAGGCGCCGATGTCCTTGCGCAGCGGCTCGACCGAGGGCGCGATGCCGTACAGCGCGGTGCGGCGCACGCCCTGGCGGCTTTTCAGGAGGTTCATCGCATCGGTGTAGGTGACCTGCTGCTCGTCCGACGGCGTGCCGGGCACATAGCCCTCGGCCGGCTGGACGTCGAAGATCGGCACGAACAGGCGGTCGCTCTTGTGCGGGATCGGGTCACCCGACATCATGTGCAGGATGGTCAGGGTCGAGACGCTGGCCGCCACGCCGACGGCCAGGGTCAGCACCATCAGGGCGGTCAGCGCCGGGTTGCGGCGCAGGCTGCGCACGCCGAGCTTGATGTAGTAGGCGAACATGGGACGCTCCTCAGACCGCGGCCTGGGCGTTGCGCTCGCCGGCCAGCGTCGGCCCCTTGCGCACCAGGTCCGACACCTGGCCGTCGATGATGTGCACGTTGCGGTGGGTGCGCACGGCCAGCTCCGGATCGTGGGTGACCATCAGGATGGTGGTGCCGGCGGCGTTGATCTCCTCCAGCAGTTCCATCACGCCGCGCGCCATTTGCGTATCCAGGTTGCCGGTCGGTTCGTCGGCCAGCAACAGTTTCGGCGAGCCGGCCAGCGCGCGCGCGATCGCCACGCGCTGCTGCTGGCCGCCCGACAGCTCGGCCGGGAAGTGCTTCATGCGCGAGGCCAGGCCGACTTTCGCCAGCGCGTCCTCGATGCGTTCCTTGCGCTCGGCCTTGTTGAAGCCGCGGTAGCGCAGCGGCACGTCGACGTTGTCGAACAGGTTCAGGTCGGGGATCAGGTTAAAACCCTGGAAGATGAAGCCGAGCTTCTCGTTGCGCAGGCGCGAGCGCGCATTGTCGTCCATGCCCTTCACGTTCACGCCGTCGAGGATGTACTCGCCGCTGGTGAATTCCTCGAGCAGGCCGGCGATGTTCAGGAAGCTGGTCTTGCCCGAACCCGAGGGGCCGGTGACGGTCACGAACTCGCCCTGGTTGACCTGGATCTCGAAGCCGCGCAGCGCGTGGGTCTCGATCATGTGGGTGCGGTACACCTTGGAGAGGTTGGTCATGCGCAGCATGGGATGTCCTTTCAGGAGGGTTCTGGTTCTGTTGTCAGTTGATGGAGACGCTCGCCGCGTTCTCGAATGCGTCGGTGCCGGCGACGACGATCCTGTCGCCGGGCTTCAGGCCGGACAGGATCTCGACCGCCGAGACGCTGGTGGCGCCGATCCGGATCGGCGTGCGGGTGGCGACGCCGTCGCGCACCACGTAGGCGAAGCGTCCGCCCTCGCTCTCGACGAAGGGGCCGCGCGACACCATCAGCACGTTCGGCTTTTCCTCGATCAGGAGGCGCGCCGTGACGCGCTGGCTCTGGCGCAGGCCTTGCGGCTGTTCGCCGTCGAAGCGCACGCGCGCCAGCACCTGGTTCTTCACCACTTCGGGCGAGAGCGCGGTCAGCTTGCCGGTGGCCGTGCCGGCGGGCAGGGCGATCTCGGCGTTCATGCCCAGGCCGAGGTCGGACACGTAGGTCTCGGGCACCTCGAGTTCGACCTCCAGGCGCGACAGGTCGACCAGGGTCATCAGGGGCGCGTTGGCGGCCACCATCATGCGGTTCTGGACGTTGAGGGTGCCGATGAAGCCGTCCACCGGCGCACGCACGGTCAGTTCGTCGACGCGGCGCTGTGCATTGGCCATGGCCAGGCGCGCGCGCTCCATCTCGCCGGTCTTGGTGCGGATCGCCAGCGCCACGTCGTCGCCTTCCAGGTTCGCCGCCTGGGCCGCGTGGCTGGCGCGGATCTGGGCCGAGTTCACCGCGTCCTTCGCCTTCTGGTAGTCGATCTTGGCAATGATGCCGACCTGGCCCACGCTGTCGTAGCGTTCCAGCGTGCGCTGGGCGGACAGGCGCTCGATCTCGGCGGTGTCGGCTTCGCGCTGGGCCAGCAGTTTCTGCTTGCGCGACAGGATCTGCTGGCGCGCCACCTCGGCCTTCAGTTGTTCGTAGGTCGACTGTTCGCGCTTGAGGGCGTCGGACAGGTCGGGCGACTCGAGCACGGCGAGCACGTCGCCCTTCCTGACGGTGTCGCCGGCGGCGACCTTCAGGTTGACGATGGCCGGCGCGGTGGCGAACAGGGTCGGGCTGACGGCGGCGACCACGCGGCCGTTGACCGAGGCGTCGCGCACCAGGGTGCCGCGGCCGACTTCGGC
>DOUW01000483.1:6126-6500 GCA_003520365.1 Massilia sp. | reverse complement strand
CGGCCGGGATGGTGCCGCTGGCGCAGCCGGCCAGCACGGCCAGCGCGAAGAGTAGGGCGTGGGCTTTCATCGGCTTTCCTCCAGCGTCGGCGCGGCGGCGGGCGCTGCGTCGTCGCGCACGTACTCGAACTCGACCAGGGTGTCGTCGGGCCAGCTGGTATCCCAGATCGGCGCGTAATAAGTGCGGTCGAGCAGCACCTGGCAATCGCAGAAGGGCAGCATCTCGCGGGTCTGGATGCCGCCGGCGTAGAGCATGTCGAAGGGCAGCACTTCGCTGCGATCGCCGGCGCGCAGGCGCACCGCGAAGATGGGGCGCTCGGCGAAGAACAGGTAATTGCCTTCCGGGCTGTTGCAGACCCCCTCGGGCGTGGTGA
>DOUW01000483.1:1359-6086 GCA_003520365.1 Massilia sp. | reverse complement strand
ACCCGGCATTCGAGGCGCAGGTCGCCCAGGCGGCGCGTGCCGGGCGGCAGGCCCGGCGTCTGGATCAGCGCGCGCCAGGTCATGCTGGTGGTCTTGCGGTTGGCGAGCACGGCGGCGTCTTCGCGCAGGGCCTGTTCATTGCGCGGCAGCACGAAACTGTTGTCGGGCGCCACCGGTACCGGCACCGAGACGGTGTCGCCGGCCACGCGCAGGGTGATGCCCGTCATCTTGACCTCGGGCGTGCGCGGCAGCAGGTGGAAGCGCAGGGACGCCGCCGGCGCGTAGCGATGCTCGCGCTCGAAGCGTTCCATGCCTTTGATCATCTTGCGGTAGGATTTGTCGACCGGGTCGCGCGTCGAGGTGACGTTCACGGTGGCGACAGGCTGGTCCTGGGCGAACGCTGCCGTCATGGCTACAGCGGCGCCGAGAACGAGAAAGGTGCAGCACGCGAGCGGCCGCATGGCGTTCACCAATAACGGACGCGACCGGTGTCCATGTGGACGAACTGCGAATCCGGGTAGTAGCCGACCCCGCCGCCGCGCATCGCCGTCGCCGCCTTGCGCAGCTGCGCAAGATCCCGGCCCGGCAGGCGGATGTCGATGGCCTTGCCGTCCATGTGCATGCTGTGCTTGGCTACGCCGGTGCTGTTGGCGCGCAGCTTGGCATTCGATGCCGGCGAGCGGTAGCCGGAGATCACGTGCACCAGCTGGTTGTCGCCGAACTTGGCGCTGACCTCATTGAGCAACACCAGCAGCTGCGGATCGATCGGTGCGATCTGGTTGTTGCGATGGTCGCGCAGCACCTTGTTGATATCCTGCAGGGCATCCGGAATGAACTGGCCTTCGGCCCAGAACACGCTGCGGACGGTTTCGCCGGTGTGGGTGTTGTACAAGCGCAGGGTCCGTTCGCCGGGGGCGGCCTGGGCAGTCTTGGCCAGGGCCGGCAGGCTGAATGCCGATGCGAGTGCAACAGAGCCTTTGAGGAAGGAGCGTCGTTGGTTCATCAGAATCCTTTGCGCTTGTCAGATAAGACCGACATGATAGCCCGATTTCGCTAATTCTGCAGGAATAAGGCGAAAATGCGACACGATGACGGAACGTTAATAACTTTTAGGGAGAAATTGCATGCAATTGCGTCAACTTTGGAAGTCAATTCGTTACCTCTGCGCGACCAGCATCCTGGCGGGCGCGGCCCTGCCTGTACTCGCCCAGGTGGAAGCCGGCGGCGCGCCGCCCGCGGTCAAGGGCTGGCGCATGGAGACGGTCACCGATGCCCTGCCGCGCGCCTGGGGCATGGCTTGGCTGCCCGATGGCCGCATGCTGGTCACCGGCAAGGAAGGCAGCCTGCACCTGGTCGCCGGCAAGCAGGTGACGCAAGTCCCGATCGAGGAGCTGCCCAAGCTGATGGACAGCGGCCAGGGCGGGCTGCTCGACATCGCGGTCCACCCGGCCGACAAGGGGCCGGCGAATGTCCGCGTCTACATGACGATGGCGCACGGGACCAGCAGCGAGAACCGCACCATCCTCGTGCAGGGCATTTTCGACGGCAAGAAGGTGAGCGGCGTGAAGACGCTGTTCCAGGCATCGCCCGCTAAGAATGGCGGCCAGCACTTCGGTTCGCGCATCGCCTGGCTGCCGGACGGCACGCTGTTGATGAGCATCGGCGACGGCGGCAATCCGCCCCAGCGCGTGGGCGGCATGCTGGCGCGCGACCAGGCCCAGAACCTGGGCAGCCACAACGGTTCCATCCTGCGCCTGACGCTCGAGGGCAAGGCCGCGCCCGGCAATCCGCTGGCGGCCAAGGCCGGCGCGCTGCCGGAAATCTGGTCCTACGGCCACCGCAACGTGCAGGGCCTCGCGGTCGATTCCGAGGGCCGCGTCTGGGCCAGCGAGCATGGCCCGCGCGGCGGCGACGAGATCAACCGCATCGAAGGCGGCAAGAACTACGGCTGGCCGCTGCAGAGCTTCGGCCTGGACTACAGCTCGCGCGAGCCGATCGGCAAGCACAGCGTGCCGGGCATGGTCGATCCGCTGGTCGCGTGGTCGCCGTCGCCGGCCCCTTCGGGCCTGGCCTGGTACACCGGCAACGCCTTCCCGCAATGGCGCGGCAGCCTGTTCAGCGGTAGCCTGGCCGGCGAGGACCTGCGCCGCATCGCTTTCGACAAGGACGGCAAGGTCGTGCGCCAGGAAAAGCTCGACATCGGCGCCCGCGTGCGCGACGTGCGGCAGGGGCCGGACGGCCAGCTGTACGTGCTGACCGACGAGGACAAGTCGCGCCTGCTGCGCATCGTGCCCGACAAAAGCTGAGCGCAGCTAACGGACGCCGCAGCCCGGCGTGTTCGCCGATACTGGCGGACCACTCGTAGGGTGGGCGCCCACGCGTGAACGATGAACATTGTTGGCCCATGTTGGTGCGCCAACACCGTACAAACGTCACGCGTGGGCACGTCATTGATGCCCCCGGCATCAATGGCCCCACCCTACGCGACGATTGACGGCATCGGCCGCACAAGGAGAACGCGATGGACGATTTCAAGTTGGACCTGGCCAGCACCGCGCTGGTTCTGATCGACCTGCAGAACGGCAACATGGCGCGCGCGCTGGCGCCGTATTCGAGCGAGCAGGTGCTCGGCAACTGCGTGCTGCTGGCGCAGGAAATGCGCAACCGCGGCGCGATGGTGGTGTTCGTGCGGGTGCTGCTGAACGAGCTGCAGCCGGGGCCGGCGGACGCACCCCTGCATGCGGCCGATGCACCGCCTCCGCCACCGGACGCCTCGCAGTTCGCACCCGAGGCCGGCGTCGAGGCGACCGACGTGGTGATCGTCAAGCGCCAGTGGGGCGCCTTTTACGGTACCGAACTGGACCAGCTGCTGCGCCGGCGCCACATCAAGACGCTGGTTCTCGGCGGCATCGTCACGAACATCGGCGTCGAATCGACCGCGCGCGCGGCCCACGATCTCGGCTATGCCCTGGTGTTTGCGGAGGATGCGATGAGCGGCATCAGCGCCGAGGCCCACGATTTCGCCTGCAAGAACACCTTCCGCATCATGGGGCGGGTGCGCAAGACGCGTGAGCTGATCGACGCGTTGCAGGCAGGTACGGGCGACGCGTAAGAGAGGAAGGGATGAAGGGCCCGCCAATCGTGCCGGCGGGCCGTCTTCCTTACCCTGGTCAGCCGGCCTTGTGGATCGCGGCCGTGATCTCGTAGGAGCGCAGGCGCGCCGCGTGCTCGAAGATCTGCGAGGTGATCATCAGCTCGTCGGCGCGGGTGTGCTCGACGAAGGCTTTCATCTGGGCGGCGACGGTGCCAGGCGCACCGATTGCCGAGCACGACAGCACCGATTCGAGCATCGCGCGTTCCTGCGGCCCGAGCGCTTCCAGGTAGCCGCGCACCGGCGGCTGCAGGCGCGTCGGGCGGCCGCTGCGCAGGTTGACGAAGGCCTGCTGCATCGAGGTTGCGAGGAAGCGCGCTTCTTCGTCGGTGTCGGCGGCGAACACGTTAAAGCCGAGCATGACGTAAGGTTTGTCGAGCTGGGCCGACGGACGGAAGTTTGCGCGGTACAGTTCGATGGCCTGCATCATCATCTGCGGCGCGAAGTGCGAGGCAAACGCATAGGGCAGGCCGAGCGCGGCGGCGAGCTGGGCGCCGAACAGGCTGGAGCCGAGGATCCACAGCGGCACCTGCAGGCCGGCGCCGGGCACCGCCTTCACCTGGCGGCGCGACGAGCCGGCGAAGTAGTCCTGCAGCTCGACGATGTCCTGCGGGAACTCGTCGGCATCCGACGCCAGGTTGCGACGCAGGGCGCGCGCGGTGACGTGGTCGGAACCGGGCGCGCGGCCCAGGCCGAGGTCGATCCGGCCCGGGAACAGCGACTCGAGCGTGCCGAACTGTTCGGCGATCACGAGCGGGGAGTGGTTCGGCAGCATGATGCCGCCGGCGCCGATGCGGATGGTGGAAGTTCCCGCTGCGACATAGCCCATCAGCACAGACGTGGCGGCGCTGGCAATCCCCGGCATGCCGTGGTGTTCGGCCAGCCAGAAACGGTGGTAGCCCCAGCGCTCGCCGTGCTGGGCAAGGTCGAGCGAATTGTGGAAAGAAGCGCGCGCATCGCTGCCTTCGGCGATCGGCGCGAGATCGAGTATGGAAAAGGGAATCATGGCTCGCATGATACGCCGAAGGGTTTTTTTGCGCTGTCCGGGTCGGCAAAACGGATCGGGCCGCACCAGGCTCCGCGGCATGGCCGCCGGCGTAAAGATTGACCCCAGGATACTGCTTACCTATTATTCAACACTCCTGCGCCCGCGCCCGTCCAGCGTGCGCTTTCTTCCGCCTTCCAGGATTCCCATGCGCATCACTTTTTCTCAGGCCACCGCCGCCGCTACCTCCTGCCTCGTCCTGCTCGCCGGCTGCGCCCAGCTTTCGGGCAGCCGCGCGCCGGCCGCCGCCGTGCAGGCGCAAGCCGGGCTCGACAGCAGCAGGCTGGTCCACATCGACCAAGCCGTCGACGCGGCGATCGCCGAACGGCGCCTGCCCGGCGCGGTGTTCCACCTCGAGCGCGGCGACGACGTGTATGCCCGCGCCTACGGCCGCACGGGCTACGAGCCCGATGCGTCCGCCGTGACGCCGGACACGGTGTACGACGCCGCTTCGCTGAGCAAGGTGCTGGCGACCGCGCCGGCGGTCCTGCTGCTGGCCGAGGACGGCAAGCTCGACCTGGAGGCGAAACT
>DOUW01000483.1:0-1292 GCA_003520365.1 Massilia sp. | reverse complement strand
GGCCGGCCTGCCGGCGAAACCGGCCTGGAGCGGCGATGCGGCGGCCCACGCGCTGGCCTGCGCGCAGACCGTGACCCATGCGCCCGGCAGCTTCTTCCGCTACTCGGACATCAACTACATCCTGCTGGGCCAGCTGGTGCGCAAGGTGGCGGGCCAGCCGCTCGACGTGTTCGTCCAGGAACGTATCTTCGGCCCGCTGGGCATGCGCGACACCGGTTACCTGCCGCTGCGCCGCATGGCCCCGGGGGCGATTGCGCCGACCCGGAAGACCGCCGCGGCGGATAGTGGGAATAGTGGGAACAGTGGCGCGCTGCACGGCGACGTCGCCGCCGGCGCATTGCTGCAGGGCGTGGTGCACGATCCGACCGTGCGCCGCATCGGTGGCGTGGCCGGCTCGGCCGGCGTATTCACCACCGCGCGCGACGTCGCGCGCTTCGGACGCATGTTGCTTGGCAACGGTTCGCTCGACGGCGTGCGCATCCTGTCCCCCGACAGCGTGCGGCTCCTGACCACGGTACAAAGTCCGCCGGGCATCGCCGCGTTGCGCGGGCTCGGCATGGACATCGATTCGCCGTTTGCGCAGCGCCCGCGCGGCAGCTTGTATCCGGTCGGCAGTTTCGGACACACCGGTTTTACCGGCTGCATCCTGTGGATCGATCCCGCGTCGCGCAGCTTCTACGTGTTCCTGTCAAACCGCGTCTACCCTGACGACAAGGCCAATGTGCTGCCCCTGTACACCCAGCTCGGCACCCTGGCGGCCGAGGCGGCGGGAGTGAAGGCGGGAGCGGCGCGCGCCAGTGTTGCCGTCCCCTGAAACGGCGTTCTCGACTTTCCACACGGCTAACGCGCGCCCCCTTCATGTCGACCTCTTTTACACTCGGCGTCCTCGCATGTATGTCATTGATATTGTTGAGGAATGTAGCCCCCAAACCATGAGGAGATTGACATGAAAATGCATAAACTGTTGAAAGGCCTGCTGGGCGCCTCGGTTGCGGCCGCGATGGCTGTTTCCGTGAACGCGCATGCGCAATCGAGCAGCACCGCCGGCCAGTCCGGCTCGCAGGCGAGCGGTTCGTCGGCAACGAGCGACCAGGGCTCGGGTAGCGATAGCCAGACCAGCAAGAAGAAGCACAAGCAGAAGAAGCATAGCGATTCGAGCAGCGGTTCCAGCAGCTCCGGCACCACGTCGGGCTCGTCGAGCTCCGGCACCAGCGGCGCCACGGGCGGCGGCAGCGGCACCTCGGGCAGCGGCTCGATGGGCACCAGCGGCAGCAGCGGCACCTCGGGCGGCG
>DOUW01000481.1 GCA_003520365.1 Massilia sp. | reverse complement strand
CCTGCGGCAGTGGCGGAACCGGCGGCAGCTCCGGCGGCAGACCCGGCGGCGACCTGGGCCGGCTGCGGCGCGCGCAGGTCGGCCGGGTCGAGCAGGAAGGTGTATTCGCGCACCAGGCGGCCGTTGTCCCAGGCCAGCTCCAGCAGCAGGTCGACGAACGGCTCGTTCAGCGGCTGGGGCGGGGGGATGCGGACGAACTGGCGTCCCCCGCGCTGCTCGACGTTAAAGCGCAGCGACAGCAGCGCCGGATTGAATTCGATGTTCGCCGCGCGATAGGCATCCGCCGACGCCAGCCTGGCGACCAGGCCCTTCGCTTCCTCGTTCGACACCGCCGTCAGCTCGATCTCGGCGCGCAGCGGCTGGCCGAGGGCGGACAGTACGGTCAGCTTTCCCAATCCCGCTGCAGTCGCCGCCGACGACAGCAGCACTGCACTGGCGACCGCGGCGGTGAGTGTTTTCAACGCGGACGACACGATCTGAGGGCGGCGGTTCAATGACATAGTTGAGAGCGGAAATGGTTAGCTGCGGAAAGGACGGTTTCCCGGAAGTCTCAACATATCATCATGCACTGTGGCATGCAAGCTCCACGGGGCGTAGCGAGGTCAAACTGTGGGAGGGATGCGCGAACGATGACGAATCGATATCGTCGTGGAAGGCGGGGAATTGGCGGGGTGTTAACGGGTGTGATCGGGTGATCAATGTAGGGTGGGCACTCGTGCCCACNNTTTCGTAGGGTGGGCACTCGTGCCCACGCGGTATGGTGCGGATGATGAATTGTGAACTCTGCCATCCCAATACGTTTGCGCCTTGATTGTGCCGGAATATCGATTGATCGAAAGCCGCACCGCGTGGGCACGAGTGCCCACCCTACGAAAACCAGCGCCGTGGTTTGCTTGCGGCGCCGGCTCCGAACAACTTACTTGTCCAGCACGATGCGCAGCATGCGGCGCAGCGGCTCGGCGGCGCCCCACAGCAGCTGGTCGCCGACGGTGAAGGCCGACAGGTAGTCCGGGCCCATCGACATCTTGCGCACGCGGCCGACCGGGATGCGCAGGGTGCCGGTGACGGCTGCCGGGGTCAGGTCGACGATCGAGGCTTCGCGCGTATTCGGCACGAACTTCACCCACTCGTTGTCCGAGGCGATGATGTCGTTGATCTCGTCGAGCGGCACGTCCTTCTTCAGCTTGATGGTCAGCGCCTGCGAGTGGCAGCGCATCGCGCCGATGCGCACGCACAGGCCGTCGACCGGGATCGCCTTATTTGCGTCACCCTTGCCGAAGCCTTCGCCGCGGCCGAGGATCTTGTTGGTCTCGGCGCCGGCCTTCCACTCTTCCTTCGACTGGCCGTTGCCCAGGTCCTTGTCGATCCAGGGGATCAGGTTGCCGCCCAGCGGCACGCCGAACTGTTTCGTTTCGTCGGCGCTCAGGCCGTGCTGGGTCGCCAGCACGGTGCGGTCGATTTCCAGGATGGCCGAGGCCGGGTCGTCCAGCAGGTGCTTGACGCTGCTGTTGATAGTACCGAACTGGGTCAGCAGTTCGCGCATGTGCTGGGCGCCGCCGCCCGACGCCGCCTGGTAGGTCATGGACGTCATCCATTCGACCAGGTCGTTCTTGAACAGGCCGCCCAGGCCCATCAGCATGCACGAGACGGTGCAGTTACCGCCGACGAAGTTCTTCACGCCGCGGCCCATGGCGTTCTTGATCACGTCCAGGTTGACCGGGTCGAGCACGATGACGGCGTCGTCCTTCATGCGCAGGGTCGAGGCGGCGTCGATCCAGTAGCCGTTCCAGCCGGCTGCGCGCAGCTGCGGATAGACTTCCGTCGTGTAGTCGCCGCCCTGGCAGGAGATGATGATCTCGCACTTCGACAGTTCGGCGACATCAAGCGCGCTTTTCAGTTTGGTCTCGTTCTTCGCCATCTTCGGGGCGTCGCCGCCCGGGTTCGACGTGGTGAAGAACACCGGCTCGATATGGTCGAAATCGCCCTCGTCCTGCATGCGCTTCATGAGGACCGACCCGACCATCCCGCGCCAACCCACTAGGCCTACTAACTTCATTTTGTTCCTTCACATTTCAATGATGATCATCGTTCACGCGTGGGCACGGGGCGCCCACCCTACGGTTCTCGGATTGTCAACATTGCGTGCGGGCGCGCAGCCCGCATCGCGTTATTCTAAGCGTTTCGCATTAACGCCGCTTCAGCCCAACGCGTTGACCACCGCGTCGCCCATCTGCCCGGTCGAGACACGGGTCGTGCCTTCCTCGTAGATGTCGGCGGTGCGCAGGCCTTGCGCCAGGACCCGCTTGACGGCGGCTTCGATGCGGTCGGCCTGTTCGGTTTTACCCAGCGAGAAGCGCAGCATCATCGCGGCGGACAGGATGGTCGCCAGCGGATTGGCGATGCCCTGCCCCGCGATGTCCGGCGCCGAGCCGTGCGAGGGTTCGTACAGGCCCTTGTTGTTGGCGTCCAGCGAGGCCGAGGGCAGCATGCCGATCGAACCGGTCAGCATGGCGGCGGCGTCGGACAAGATGTCGCCGAACATGTTGCCGGTGACGATGACGTCGAATTTCTTCGGTGCGCGCACCAGCTGCATCGCGGCGTTATCGACGTACATGTGCTCGAGCGCGACGTCCGGATAATCCTTGTGCACGTCGGTGACGATGTCGCGCCAGAACTGGAAGGTTTCCAGCACGTTCGCCTTGTCGACGCTGGTCACGCGCCTGTCGCGCTTTTGCGCGGCCTGGAAAGCGACGTGGGCGATGCGGCGGATCTCGCCTTCTGCATAGCGCATGGTGTCGAAGCCTTCGCGCTGGCCCTTGAACGGGCCGTCCGGGCATTCGCGCACGCCGCGCGGCTTGCCGAAATAGATGTCGCCGGTCAGTTCGCGGATGATCAGGATGTCCAGGCCCGACACCACTTCGGGTTTCAGGGTCGAGGCGCCGGCCAGTTCCGGATACAGGATGGCCGGACGCAGGTTGGCGAACAGGCCCAGCTCGCGGCGCAGGCCGAGGATCGCCTGCTCGGGGCGCAGCGCGCGCTCGAGCGTGTCGTACTTGTAGTCGCCGACGGCGCCGAACAGGACCGCGTCGGCTTCTTTCGCCAGCTTCAGGGTCGACTCGGGCAAGGGATGGCCATGGGCCGCGTAGCCGGCCCCGCCCACTTCCGCGCGCTCCATCTCGAAGGATTCGCCGAGCGCTTCCAGCACGCGCACGGCCTGGGCCATGATTTCGGGACCGATGCCGTCGCCCGGCAGGATGGCGATCTTACTCTTATGCGTCGTCATGCGTTCGTCTTTCAGATGGTGTTGGCCAGCCAGGGCTGGCGCGCCAGGTGGCGTTCCTCGAAGGCGCGGATCTCGTCGGCGTGGCGCAGGGTCAGGCCGATGTCGTCCAGGCCGTTGAGCAGGCAGTACTTGCGGAAGTCGTCGATGGCGAACTCGAGCTTGACGCGCCCGTCGGGCGTGCGCAGCACCTGGTTTTCCAGGTCGACAGTCAACTTGAAACCAATGGACGCCTTCACCTCGTTGAACAGCTGGTCGACCTGGGCTTCGGTCAGCACGATCGGCAGCAGGCCGCTCTTGTAGCAGTTGTTGAAGAAGATGTCGGCAAAGCTCGGCGCGACGATCGCCCGGAAGCCGTACTGCTGCAGCGCCCAGGGCGCGTGCTCGCGCGAGGAGCCGCAGCCGAAGTTCTTGCGGGCCAGCAGGATCGACGCACCCTGGTAACGCGGCTGGTTCAGCACGAAGTCCGGGTTCACTGGGCGGTTGCTGCAGTCCTGGCCCGGCTCGCCGTGGTCGAGGTAGCGCCATTCGTCGAACAGGTTCGGGCCGAAGCCGGTGCGCCGGATCGACTTCAGGAACTGCTTCGGAATGATGGCGTCGGTATCGACATTGGCGCGGTCGAGCGGCGCCACCAGGCCTTCGTGTACGGTGAATTTATCCATGCTCCTGCTCCCGAATCTGTTGTCTTCGTTGTTACTTGCCGCCGGCGCCGGTGACCACCTGGCCGACTTTCTGCACATCGCGGCCGAAGCCGGAAATCGTGTTGCAGCCTGCGAGAGCGATGGCAATCAGGGAGAGGGCGAATACTTTTTTCATGTTCTGTCGATGCGTTGAATGTGAATGAAAGAATGCGAATCAGAGGGCGCGCACGTCGACGAAGTGACCCGCGATGCCCGCCGCGGCGGCCATGGCCGGCGACACCAGGTGGGTGCGTCCGCCCTGGCCCTGGCGACCTTCGAAGTTGCGGTTCGAGGTCGAAGCGCAGCGCTCGCCCGGTTCGAGGCGGTCGGCGTTCATCGCCAGGCACATCGAGCAACCCGGTTCGCGCCACTCGAAGCCGGCGGCCTTGAAGATTTTATCAAGACCTTCGCGCTCGGCCTGCTCTTTCACCAGGCCCGAGCCCGGCACCACCAGCGCCAGCTTGACGTTCGAGGCGCGCTGGCGGCCGCGCACGACGGCGGCGGCAGCGCGCAGGTCCTCGATGCGCGAGTTGGTGCAGGAGCCGATGAAGACCTTGTCGATGCGGATGTCCTCGATCGCGGTATTCGGCGTCAAGGCCATGTAGGTCAGCGCCTTTTCCATGGCGTCGCGGCGCACCGCGTCCTTTTCCTGCTCGGGATCGGGCACGCGGCCGTCGATCGAGGTGACCATCTCGGGCGAGGTGCCCCAGGTGACCTGCGGCCGGATCTCGGCGGCGTCGAGCGTGACGACCATGTCGAACTTCGCGCCCGGATCGGTGTGCAGGGTGCGCCAGTAGGCGACCGCCTGCTCCCACTGCGGGCCGACTGGCGAGAACGGACGGCCCTTCACGTAATCGATGGTGGTGTCGTCGACCGCCACCATGCCGGCGCGGGCGCCCGCTTCGATCGCCATGTTACAGACCGTCATGCGCCCTTCCATCGACAGCGAGCGGATGGTCGAGCCGGCGAATTCGATGGCGTAGCCGGTGCCGCCGGCGGTGCCGATCTTGCCGATCACGGCCAGCACGATGTCCTTCGCGGTCACGCCCGGCGGCAGCGCGCCGTCGACCTGCACCAGCATGGCTTTCGACTTCTTGGCCAGCAGCGTCTGGGTCGCCAGCACGTGCTCGACCTCCGAGGTGCCGATGCCGTGCGCCAGGCAGCCGAAGGCGCCGTGGGTCGAGGTGTGCGAGTCGCCGCAGACCACCGTCATGCCCGGCAAGGTGGCGCCCTGCTCCGGGCCGATCACGTGGACGATGCCCTGGCGCTTGTCGTTCATGTTGAAGTAGGTGAGGCCGAAGCTCCTGGTGTTGGCGTCGAGCGTCTCGACCTGCAGGCGCGAAGTCGGGTCGGCGATGCCTTCGCGGCGGTCGGTGGTCGGGACGTTGTGGTCGGCCACCGCCAGGTTGGCGGAGGTGCGCCAGAGGCCGCGGCCGGCTTCGCGCAGGCCCTCGAAAGCCTGCGGGCTGGTGACTTCGTGGACCAGGTGGCGGTCGATGTACAGCACCGTCGTGCCGTCGGCGTCGGCACGCACGACGTGGGCATCCCAGAGTTTGTCGTAGAGGGTCTTTAACATGCGGTTTCCTGTGGCAGGCGCCTGAAAATGGGGAGCGCTTTTGATTATGCACATAATTGTGCAGTGCGGCAAGCGCCCCCTTTCCGCATGATCCTGCCAATTACTCTATTTCAATGCAAATTTTATTTGCACGTAAAGATAGGTATGCAAATAAAAAAAGCCTGTGCAGGAAATGCACAGGCTTTTTGTTGCATGGGCCCGCTGGCCCGATTTCACCGAAAAGGTGCGTTCCCGGGGCCTTAGGCGGCCATGCGCACCGTGCTGCGGCAGCCGTCCATCAGGAAGGACAGGCCGACCACCAGCACCAGTTCGCCTTCAGCGGAACGCGCGGTGCCGGTGATGCCTTCGACGGTCAGCGCCGTCATCGGCTTGATCACCAGGTCGGCGGTGCCGTCGACCGCTTCCACCGCCAGGATGTAGGGCTGCGGCGCGTTGATGACGATGCCGACGCGTTCCGGGGCTTCCTCGTAGCCGAGGGCGCCGGCCAGCGAGCGCACCGGCAGCGGACGGCCCTGGTCCTTCAGCACCGGGGCGCCGCCGACGTTCGAGAAGGTCTCGGGCAGCTCGACCACGCGCTCGACCACCGCCATCGGCAGCGCCAGCGAGGCGCCCGAGGTGGAGACCAGCATGGTCGGCACGATCGACAGTTCGATCGGCAGGCGGATCGCGAACTTGGTGCCCGAACCGAGCTGGGAATCGATGCGGATCGCGCCGCGGTTCTTTTCCACCGCGGTCTTGACCACGTCCATGCCCACGCCGCGGCCCGAGACCGAGGAAGCCACTTCCTTGGTCGAGAAGCCCGGCAGGAACACCAGCTGGTAGGCGTCCTCGTCGTTCGGGGCGCCGTTCTCGCCGATCAGGCCCTTCTCAAAAGCCTTCTTGCGCAGCTTGACCGGGTCCATGCCCTTGCCGTCGTCCTGCAGCACGATCATGACGCTGTTCGCTTCCTGCCAGGCTTTCAGCAGGATGAAGGCCTTGGCCGGCTTGCCGGCGGCGAGGCGGTCCTGCGGCGACTCGACGCCGTGGTCGAGCGCGTTGCGCAGCATGTGCACCAGCGGGTCGTACAGGCTGTCGACGACGACGCGGTCGACTTCGGTCTCGGCGCCTTCGATGGTCAGCTCGACGTCCTTGCCGAGGTCTTTCGCCAGCTCGCGCACCAGGCGCGGGAATTTCTGGAACAGGCGGCCCACCGGCTGCATGCGGGTCGCCAGCGTGGCGCGCTGCAGTTCGGCCGAGTAGCGCGAGGCGCGCTCCAGGGTTTCGGTCAGCGTCGCCATCAGGGTCGCGGCCTGCCCTTCGAACTTGAACTGCGACAGGCGCTCGAGCAGCACGGCGGCCTGGTTGGCGGCCTGCACCGATTCGCCGGCCACTTCCAGCAGCGCGTCGAGCTTGACCGCGTCGATGCGGATGCTCTCGTCCTTGGCCGGGGCGGCGGCGGCGCGCGCTTCGGCCACCTTGTTGTCCTGGCGGCGCTCGATGCCGTCCCAGCCCGGCTTGGCGCC
>DOUW01000320.1 GCA_003520365.1 Massilia sp. | reverse complement strand
CGGCGCCAGGCCGCCAGGTGGTAGGCGCTGGCGCCGGCTTTAGCGCGCGCAAAGGCGTCGAGCTCGTCGTTGGCGGGGGAGTCGTTGTTCAGGTAGGCGAATTCGAGGTCGTTCAAGCGCTGCTCCTGCGGTGTACACCGGCGATTTATCGCCAATGCATGATTGTTCGCGCCAGATTGTAAACGATTGACAACTTTTTTAACGCCGATCAAGCCAAGCGTGTGGGGTGCGCACAATTCATTTTCTTACGGAACTTGTATTTCAGAAAATGCTAATATTGCACGGTGTCCATGCAGCATGCGTGACGGTGAGACCCGTCGGCACCACAGGCAGCGCGATGCCGAGCGTGGCGTCATGCGCCCGTCATCATCGCGTGGCAAAAAGCAAGCAGACCTGTCGCGCTTCTTAGGCGGGGTCATCCAAAGCTTGCACGGAACCGACAGCATTGGAAGCGTCCCGATGCAAATACAACATCGGTTGATCAAGCTTGTTGTTGGTGTTCTACAAACGGAGTAGCGATATTGAGGCGCCTCCTGTTTCCATGCTATATTAAAAATTAGCATAATAGCAAAACTTTATTCGATAACGGAAGCTGATAATGAAAGCAGATCAGGTCGTCGCGGTAGTTGGACTGGGTTACGTCGGACTGCCGCTGGCAGTGGAATTCGGCAAGAAGGTACGAACGATCGGTTTCGATCTGTCGGCCGCCAAAATCGAGAACTACAAGAAATTTATTGATCCGACGGGCGAAGTCTCCACCGAACAGCTGCAGGCCGCGCGCCAGCTGGAAGTGACGACCGACCCGACCATGCTGGCCCAGGCCGACTACGTCGTGGTCGCCGTGCCGACCCCGGTCGACATCGCCCACAACCCGGACTTCACCCCGCTGGCCGGCGCCAGCACCACGGTCGGCAAGCACATGAAGAAGGGCGCCATCGTCGTCTTCGAATCGACCGTGTACCCGGGCGCCACCGAGGAAGTCTGCATCCCGCTGCTGGAACAGCACTCGGGCATGAAGTGGAAACAGGACTTCCACGTCGGCTTCTCGCCGGAGCGCATCAACCCGGGCGACAAGGAACACACCCTGACCACGATCCTGAAGGTCGTGTCGGGCGACGACGACGAGACCCTGGAAAGCATCGCCCAGCTGTACGAGTCGGTGATCACCGCCGGCGTGCACCGCGCCTCGAGCATCAAGGTCGCCGAAGCGGCCAAGGTCATCGAGAACACCCAGCGCGACCTGAACATCGCGCTGATGAACGAACTGGCGATCATCTTCGACAAGATCGGCATCGATACGCTCGAAGTACTGAAGGCGGCCGGCACCAAGTGGAACTTCCTGCCCTTCCGTCCGGGCCTGGTCGGCGGCCACTGCATCGGCGTCGATCCCTACTACCTGACGCACAAGGCCGAGATGGTCGGCTACCACCCGCAGGTGATCCTGGCGGGCCGCCGCATCAACGACGGTATGGCCAAGTTTGTCGCGGAAAAGACCGTGAAGTCGATGATCTCGTCGGGCTTCCAGGTCAAGGGCGCGAAGGTCAACGTGATCGGCCTGACCTTCAAGGAAAACTGCCCGGACCTGCGCAACTCGAAGGTCGCCGACATCGTGCACGAGCTGGAAAGCTACGGCGTCGACGTCCACGTCTACGACCCGCTGGCCGAAGCCGGCGAGGCCGAGCACGAGTACGGCATCAAGCTGGAATCCTGGGACAGCCTGCCGAAGGCCGACGCCCTGATCGCCGCCGTGCCGCACAAGGAAGTGCTGGCGCTGTCGCTGACCGACTTCCAGTCCAAGCTCAACGACGGCGGCTGCTTCATCGACGTCAAGTCGCAATTCGATCCGGAAGCGCTGAAAGAAGCCGGCTACTGCGTCTGGCGCCTGTAAAGCCCAGGCCGCGGCAAGGCCGCCGCTACCGCGGCGGCCTTGTCGACTGCGCCCGGCATGCCGGGCGCAGGGAGGTCAATGTTTCGCATCGCGCAATCGAGAAAGTGTTCCGAAAACTGTGAATAAGATTCAAGACGTAAGGCAGCATCTGGGCCAGCACAGCCATCACTGGCTGGTCACCGGCGCGGCCGGCTTCATTGGCTCGAACCTGGTCGAGGCGCTGCTCAAGCTCGGCCAGCGCGTGACCGGCCTCGACAACTTTGCCACCGGGCATCGCCGCAACCTCGAGCAGGTGAAAGAATCTGTCACGAATGACGTCTGGATGAAATTTAATTTCATCGAGGGCGATATCCGCAACGAAGCCGACTGCGCGCGCGCCTGCGCCGGCGTCGACTTCGTGCTGCACCAGGCCGCGCTCGGTTCGGTGTCGCGTTCGATCGACGATCCGATCGCCACCAACGCCACCAACGTCACCGGCTTCCTCAACATGCTGGTGGCCGCGCGTGATGCGAAAGTGCGCCGCTTCGTCTACGCCGCCTCGAGCTCGACCTACGGCGACCATCCGGACCTGCCGAAGGTGGAAGAGGTGATCGGCAATCCGCTCTCGCCGTATGCGGTGACGAAGTACGTCAACGAGCTGTATGCGAACGTGTTCGGCCGTACCTACGGCATGGAATCGATCGGCCTGCGCTACTTCAACGTGTTCGGCCCGCGCCAGGATCCGAACGGCGCGTATGCCGCCGTGATCCCGCAATGGGTGGCCGCGCTGATCCGCAACGCGCCGCTGCGCATCAACGGCGACGGCGAGACCAGCCGCGATTTCTGCTACATCGACAACGTGGTCCAGGCGAATCTGCTGGCGGCGCTGGCCTCCACCGAAGCGGTGAACCAGGTCTACAACGTGGCGCTCAACGAGCGCACCAGCCTGAACCAGCTGTACGGCATGATGCGCGAGCTGCTGCGGGAACGCTTCCCGCACGTCGAGACGCACCAGCCGCAGTACGTCGATTTCCGCCGTGGCGACGTGCGCCATTCGCAGGCGGACATCGGGAAGGCCGCCGCGCTGCTGGGCTATGCGCCCACGCACCGGATCGGCGAAGGCCTGCGCCAGGCGATGGACTGGTATGTCCAAGACCTGCTGGGCCAGGGTTCGCATGTGGTATCCGAGTAAGAAAAAGTAAGAAGAATTCAGGAGGACTGACGTGTTTAGAATCTCTAACCACTACGTGTCGAAGATCGTATCCGTATTGCTGGTCGTCGAGGTGCTGGTGCTGCTCGGCGCCGCCTATGCCGGCGTGGCCTTGCGCTACATGGAATTCGGCGATGGCGTAAACCTGCCCCCGCTCGAGCATTTCTTCACCTCCGCGATCGCGTTCGCGCTGGCCATCGTGTTCAGCATGAGCGCGATGGGCATGTACCAGCTCGACTTCGAAGACGGCCTGCGCCATCCCTTCCTCATGAAGCTGCTGCCCTCGTTCGTGATGGGATTCCTGATCCTGACGCTGGTGTTCTACATCGCGCCGGAGCTGTCGCTGGGCCGCGGCATCCTGCTGCTGGTGTTCGCCCTGTCGGCGGTCGGGATCTACCTGGCGCGCATGGTCTTCTTCAAGACCTCCGAAGCGCGCTTCCTGCAGTCGGGCATCATGTTCCTCGGCGGCGGTCCGCTGGCCAAGGAATGTGCCGACCTGGCCGACCGCGCCGCGCGCTATCACCGCTACGACGTCGCCGGCTTCATTCCCGCCAGCGGCGAGGAACTGTGCGTGCCGCAGAACAGCCTCTTGAAGGTGCGCGAGGGCGACTCGCTGGTCAAGCTGGCGCGCCAGTACAACGTGCAGGAAATCGTGGTGTCGGTGCAGAACCGCCGCGGCGGCTTCCCGATCAAGGAACTGTTGGACTGCAAACTGCAGGGCATGAAAGTCACCGACGCCGCCACCTTCTTCGAGCGCGAGACCTGCCAGATCCGGGTCGACTCGATCCAGCCGAGCTGGCTGGTGTTCGGCGGCGGCTTCGACCAGAGTTTCGTGCGCACCTTCATGAAGCGCAGCTTCGACCTGGTCTGCAGCACCGCGATCCTGCTGTTCACCTTCCCGCTGATGCTGCTGGCGGCGCTGGCCATCTGGCTGGAAGACCGCGGCCCGATCTTCTATTCGCAGGAGCGGGTCGGCAAGGACGGCAAGAGCTTCTTCGTGCATAAATTCCGCAGCATGCGCACCGACGCCGAGAAGGCCGGCAAGCCGCAGTGGGCGGCGCAGAACGACCCGCGCGTCACGCGCTTCGGCAACTTCATGCGCAAGACCCGGATCGACGAACTGCCGCAGATCCTGAACGTGTTCAAGGGCGAGATGTCCTTCGTCGGCCCGCGTCCGGAGCGTCCGTATTTTGTCGAGCAGCTGATCGAGGTGGTCCCGTACTACAATGTCCGCCACAGCATCAAGCCGGGCATCACCGGCTGGGCCCAGGTACGCTACGGCTACGGTTCCTCGGCCGAGGACGCGCTGCAAAAGCTGCAGTACGACCTGTACTACGTGAAGAACAACAGCCTGTTCCTCGACTTCCTGATCCTGATCGATACGCTCAAGGTGGTGCTGTTCCGCAGCGGCCGCTGACCGTTTCCTTGCTGATTGCACGAACTGTACGAACATCGCCTTGTCCCGGCCGCGGCCGGGACAA
>DOUW01000318.1 GCA_003520365.1 Massilia sp. | reverse complement strand
AACATCCGCAACAACTTCGGCTTCATGAACCGCTTCGACGAGTCGGGCGTGGGCAAGGCCGATAAACTGTTCCGCCAGCAGGGCCGCAAGGTGTTCAAGGAAGTGTGCCCGATGGCCGCCGAGATGATCAAGGAAACCGTGGAAGCGGCCGGCCTGCAGATCCCACAGGTCTCGCGCTACTGGCTGCACCAGGCCAACCTGAACATGAACCTCCTGATCGCGCGCATGCTGCTCGGACGTGACGCCGAGCCGGGCGAGGCGCCGGTGATCCTCGACAGCTACGCCAACACCTCGTCGGCCGGCTCGATCATCGCCTTCCACAAGTACCAGGACGACCTGCCCGCGGGCGCGAACGGCGTCATCTGCTCGTTCGGCGCCGGCTACTCGATCGGCTGCGTCGTGGTGCGTAAAAAGTAAGCGATTCCTGCCTGCTCGGCAGTCAAACAAGGGGTGCGTTTCGGCGCACCCCTTGTTTTTTATCCACACTGTCGTTACAGCGCAACTTCTGCTGCATTGCGGCATCGAATAATTAAATAATTTATATTATTTCTGCTAATATCCGCCTGAAAGTTGAACTTCAATCAATAATAAAAAGGGGAAAGTCATGGCAGAGATCAGCGATACGCAGGCGGTGCGTACAGAGGCGCGCCAGCTCGTCGTCGGCCCGTCCGACTTGTATGCTCTGCATCGCAAGATTCTCTTCCTCGCATTCCTGCTGGTGCTGGCGCACAGCGGCGCGATGGCGCTGAAGTACTACGCCGGCAACGACATGGCGCTCGGCCTGGTGCCGCTCTTCGACTTCTACGAAGAGCACAACATCCCGACCTATTTCTCGTCCCTGAACCTGCTGCTCACCTCTTGCCTGCTGTTCGCGACCGCGCGCCTGGCGCATGTGGCCGGTCACAAGGACGTCCTGGCGTGGCGCATCCTGGCGGCCGGTTTCCTGTTCATGTCGGTCGACGAATTCGCCGACCTGCGCATCATCCTGAGCAAGATGGTCAAGGCGGTGGCGGGCGCCCACTTCGAAGCGGTGCCCGTGCTGTCGGTGGCGTGGACGATACCGGTGGCGGCCATCGTCATCGCGGTGGCGATCTACATGATTCCCTTCCTGCTGCGCCTGAAGAAGGTCTACATGATCAACTTCGCGCTGGCCGGCGCGGCTTTCGTGTTCGCGGCCATCGGCTTCGAGACCATCGAAGGCCACCATGTGGCGCAGACCGGCGGCGTGCGCGACTTCGCCTTCATGCTGATGGTGACCGCGGAAGAGTCGATGGAAATCTTCTCGATCATCTACTTCCAGTACTTCCTGCTTCGCTATATCAACGAATATCACCGCGGGGTGTACCTGCGCCTGAGCTACTGAAGGATTCGCGGTGTAAAGCGCAGGGACGTAGGGTGGGCGCCCCGTGCCCACGCGTTCAAATCACGCAAGAAGGGCCAGCACAGCGCAATGTCTAACGCCTATTGAACGCATGGGCGGCGCCAAGCCGCCTTGCGTCGTGTTGGCGCGAAAAGCAGGCCAACAATGCTCATCGTTCACGCGTAGGCACAGGGGCGCCCACCCCACAACGATCACAAGCGCGCAGCCAGCTCCGCCCCTTCGCGGATCGCGCGCTTCGCATCCAGCTCGGCCGCCAGCGCCGCGCCACCGATCTTGTGGAAGCGCGGGCCGTTACCAGCCTCGGCGGCCGTCAGCTCGTCCAGGCTTTCCTGCCCGGCGCAGATCACCACGTTGTCTACCTCCAGCACCTGCTGCTTTCCGCCGACCGTGATGTGCAGGCCGGCGTCGTCGATGCGGTCGTACTGCACGCCCGCCATCATTTTGACGCCGCCGCGCTGCAAGGCTGCGCGGTGCACCCAGCCCGAGGTCTTGCCGAGGCCCGCGCCCGGCCGCGTGGTCTTGCGCTGCAGGAGCCACAATTGGCGGTAGGGATGCGCCGGCACGGGTTGCACCAGGCCGCCCGGCGTCGAGACGTTCAGGTCGACGCCCCATTCTCCAGTCCAGGTCGACACCGGCTGGGGCAACGGGTGTGCAGGATCGTGCAGCAGGAATTCGCCGGTGTCGAAACCGATGCCGCCGGCGCCGATGATCGCCACGCGTTTGCCGACCTGGGCCTTGTCGCGCAGGACCTCGAGATAGGACAGCACCATCGGGTGCTCGATGCCGGGAATCGCGGGTTTGCGCATGCGTACGCCGGTGGCGACGATCACCTCGTCGAAGCCCTGCGCCAGCAGCTCCTCGCGCGTGACGCGGCGGTTCAGCGCGACCTGCACGCCGGTCGTTTCCAGCTTGCGCCCGAAGTAACGGATGGTTTCGGCGAACTCCTCCTTGCCGGGGATCTGCATGGCGACGTTGAACTGGCCGCCGATGCGGTGCGACGCCTCGAACAGCGTCACCTGGTGGCCGCGCTCGGCCGCCACGGTCGCGGCCGACAGGCCGGCGGGACCCGCCCCGACCACCGCGATGCGGCGCGGCGTGTTCGTCTTCGCGTACACCAGTTCGGTCTCGTGGCAGGCGCGCGGATTGACCAGGCAGCTGGCGCGCTGGTTCACAAAGGTGTGGTCGAGACAAACCTGGTTGCAGCCGATGCAGGTATTGATCTCGTCGACGCGTCCGCTCGCCGCTTTCGCGACAAAGGCGGCGTCGGCCAGGAAGGGACGCGCCATCGACACCATGTCGGCGTCGCCGCGCGCAAGCAAGGTCTCAGCCTCGTGCGGCATGTTGATGCGGTTCGAGGCCACCACCGGAATGCCGACCTCCTTGCGCAGGCGCCCCGCCACGCCGGCAAAGGCCGCGCGCGGCACCGAGGTGACGATGGTCGGCACGCGCGCCTCGTGCCAGCCGTAGCCGGTGTTCAGGATGGTCACGCCGGCCTGTTCCAGCGCACGCGCGACGGTGACCACTTCGTCCCAGGTATTGCCGCCTTCGACCAGGTCGAGCACCGAGTGGCGGTACATGATGATGAAGTCGGAGCCGACGGTATCGCGGATGCGGCGCACCACTTCCAGCGCCAGGCGCATGCGGTTCTCGATCGGGCCGCCCCACTGGTCGCTGCGCGTGTTCACGCGCGCGCACAGGAACTGGTTCAGCAGGTAACCCTCGCTGCCCATCACCTCGACGCCGTCGTAGCCGGCCATCTTCGCCAGCTTCGCGCAGCGCGCGTAGGCGCGGATGGTGGCCTCGATGCCGCGCTCGGTCAGCGCCCGCGGTTTGAAGGGAGAAATCGGCGACTTGGTGGCGCTGGCCGAGACCACGAAGGGTTGATAACCGTAGCGCCCGGCGTGCAGGATCTGCAGCAGGATCTTGCCGCCCTCTTCGTGCACGGCGCGGGTGACGCGGCGGTGGTTCGGCACGTCGCCGAGAAAATTCAGGGTGCCGCCCATCGGCAGCAGCCAGCCCTGGCGGTTCGGCGAGATGCCGCCGGTGACGATCAGGCCGACGCCGCCGGCCGCGCGTTCGCGGTAGAAGGCGGCCAGCTTGCCGTAGTTGTAGAAGCGGTCTTCGAGCCCGGTGTGCATCGAGCCCATCATCACGCGGTTCTTCAGCGTGGTGAAGCCCAGGTCGAGCGGTTGCAGCAGGTGGGGGTAGGCAGTGTTTGTCATCACGGCATTAAACCGTGAATCTGTGGAGCGGGGGTTCTAAACGTGAGGTGGCGTTTCGATGTGCATGCGTTGTACCGCGTGGGTTCGAGAACCCACCCTACGGATCGCGGTGGTAGGGTGGGTTCTCGAACCCACCTTCCCTACGCATGCGAACCGCTTACACCAAGTGACTCTCCGGTGCCCGCAACTCCGCAAACTGCTCGATGCTGCCGATCCGCACCACGACCGGATTCAAACTCGCGTTCGGCGACATCGAGCGCCAGGCGAACTGCCATTCCTGCTCGCGCGCCTGGGCCGCGCTCTTGGTGAAGGCGGCGCCCAGCGGCGAGCGCGAACCGTATTCGACGGCGCCGTCGATGCCGGCCCAGTTGGGCAGCGCGCGCTGCACCGCGCGGTGCAGGCGCTCGCCGAATTCCTCGGTGTTGTGGATCACCAGGCAGCAGTCGGCCGGGGCGAGCACGTCGAACAAGGCCTTGTTCCAGGCGCGCGAGAACGAGAGGGTCAAAAAGCCGCCGGTCGGGACCAGGCGGAACTGGCCGGCCGTGAGCGCCTGCTCGAGGTCGCTGCGCATGCCGTAGCGGTGCAGGGTGGGAGGGCGCTGGTAGTCGTGCATGGGGTATTCGATTCTTGGTTAATTGCGGCGCACCGGCGGCGTCAGGCTGGCGTCGTGGCGCATGCGCATGAAGCGCGAGGAGATGAAGATCTCGCGCAGGAAAAAGACGAAACTGAAGATCAGGGCAAGCATGGCCAGCACGAAGGAGGCGGCGATGTACTTGTCGAGCCTGATGTTGGTGGAGTCGCCGAAGAACAGCATGGCAATGACCAGGCAGACCAGGAAGCCGCACGCGGTGCTCGAGCTGATCGCGTAGTTGATCAGGTGCGAGCGCCGGTACAGCACCTCGAGTTCCTCGGTGTAGTCCTCGTTGGCGGCGATATGCAGCCGGTCCTCCAGCACGCGCGTGCGGTCGATGATGCGCGCCAGGCGATTGGTCAGCACCGTCAGCTTGGTTCCTACGCCGGTCAGCAGGAACACGGGCGCGATCGCCAACTGGATCATGTGGCCGATGTCGCTAATCTGGATATTCATGGGAACACGTTTCTTGGCTTTGTGGGTGTGTCAGGCGTAGTGTAGCAGCCGCACGCGCGGCGCAGAAATGCGCCCCGCCTCAATCGAAACGCTTGCTGCGCTTGAACTGTTCGGTGGCCGCGACCAGCGCGCGCGCGATGCCCGTCTCCAGCGCGCCGTGGCCAGCGTCCGGAATCATGCGCAGCTTCGCGCCCGGCCATGCCGCGTGCAGGCGGTGCGCCGACAGCGGCGGGCAGATCACGTCGTAGCGGCCCTGCACGATCACGGCCGGCAAATGGGCGATGCGGCCGATGTTGCGCACCAGCTGGTCTTCCGACAGGAAGGCGCCGTTGGCCATGTAGTGCGCCTCCAGGCGGCCCACGCCCAGGTCGAGCGTGTCGGAAGGCTGCTCTTCCTCCTGCGGCAGGAGGAACACGCGGCGGCCCTCGAAACGGCTCCAGGCGCGCGCCGCCGGCCAGTAGACGGCCGGGTCGTCGCACAGCAGGCGCCGTGTATAGGCCTGCAGCAGCTCGCCGCGCTCGGCCAATGGAATCGGCGCGATGAATTCCTCGTACAGCTCGGGATAGAACCACTGCACGCCGTGCAGGAACCAGTCGACTTCGGCCGCGGTGCACAGGAAGATCCCGCGCAGGACGAAGCCGAGGCAGCGTTCGGGGTGCGCCTGGCCATAGGCCAGCGCCAGCGTCGAGCCCCAGGAACCGCCGAACACCAGCCATTGCGGGATGCCGAACATGACGCGCAGGCGCTCGATGTCCTCGATCAGCAGCTGCGTCGTGTTGTTGCGCCACTCGCCCAGCGGGGTCGACTTGCCGGCGCCGCGCTGGTCGAACAGGATCACGCGGTAGGCGTGCGGGTCGAAGAAGCGGCGGTGCTGGGGCGACAGGCCGGCGCCCGGGCCGCCGTGCAGGAACAGCACCGGAATGCCGTTCGGGTTGCCGACTTCCTCCCAGTAGATCGTGTGCAGTTCGTCGACGGCGAGCATGCCGTGGCGGATGGGCTGGATCGGCGGGAACAGCGACGGTGGGGTGGCGGGCATGGCGGCTCTCTGGAAGGTCGAGCAAGAATTGTAGCCTACCGCCCCGCCCTTTCAGAAGAAGGTATTGAAGGCGCTGCGCACGGCGTAATCGTCGTCCACCGCCAGCAGCAGTTGCCACTTGTCGAAGGTCGTGCACGGGTGCGAAATGCCGCAGCCGACCAGGTCGCCCACCGCCAGTTCGCTGCACAGCGGGTGCCCCTCGGGCAGGCGCAGGTAGGCGTGCTGGTCGTTCATCTTGACGATCTCGCAGCCCGGCGGCAGCGCATTCGGCGCCCCCGGGCCCGGACGGTGGTAGAGCAGCGGCGCCGGCAGGTCCGCGTCGTAGGACGCGTCGCGCTTGCCCATGGTGAGGATCGCAAGATTCGGCTCGGGACGCGACTGCACCATCGACCAGACTTCCAGCGCCGGACGCAGGCCGTCGTGCTTGTTCTCCTCCTTGTCCTCGCGCGCATCCAGTTCGCGCAGATGGCGCCCGTATAGGCCGTGGTCGCTGGTCAGGTAGCAGCCGCTGCGCAGCACCGCGCGCACCGGCCGCGACAAATTCCCCACCTTGGCGAAGCCACGCGCGACCAAATCGAAATAGGACGAGCCGCCGGCCGAGAGCAGGATTTCCTGTCCGGTGAACAGGCCCTCGTCGTCGGCGCTCTGCGCGAGTAGAACCAGCTGGGCCAGGAAAGCGTCGACGGCGCGCAAGTCGGCCTCGCGGTCGCCGCTCACCAGCAAGCCCTCGTAGCCCTCGAAACCGGCCAGCAGCAGGCCGGGCGCGCCCTCGACTGCGCGCGCCACCGTCAGCGCATCTTCAGGCGTGCGGCAACCGGCGCGCTTGCCGGCCAGTCCCAGCTCGACCAGCACCGGCAGCGGACGTTGTAACGGATGGGCGGCCACCGCCTGCGCCAGGCGTGCAACGCCGGCCAGCGAATCGGCCAGCACGATGCAGTCGAAGTCGGGGTCGCCATGCAACAGGGCGAGGATGGCCTGGATGTCGGCTGGCGCCACCAGTTGGTTCGCCAGCAGCACGCGCCGCACGCCGAAGCGGTAGGCGACCTGCACCTGGGTCGCGCTGGCCAGCGTGATGCCCCAGGCGCCGTTGGCGAGCTGGGCGCCGAAGAGCTGCGGGCTCATCGTCGTCTTGCCGTGCGGCGCCAGCGAAACCTTGTGGCGTTCGCAGAAGCGGCGCATCCAGTCGAGGTTGTGCTTCAGGGCCGCGGTCTTCAGTACAGCGACCGGGAAACTGGTGTCGGCATGCAGCACTTTCCAGCCCTGGACACCGATCGCGCCCTGGTGCAGCGGCTCCGTGATCGGCAAACCTTTGACGCCTGGGACCAACAATTGTTCATCGAGACTGGCCAGGGCCAGCCCATCGTGCGGCAGTGGATGCATGGAGTATCTCTTCGGTTTTAGTCGTTGCGGTCGGAGGGGGCTGGCTCGCCATACCGGCGCAGCCGCCCTTCCAGGTCGGCGCGCAACTGATCGTGACTTGGGGTCAAGCCGTATTCGTCCGGCGTATAGGTAATGCCCGGCAGCACGCCATCGTTCTCGAGCTGGGGCAGCAGCTCATCCAACAGTTCCTGCAGGGCGAAGGCGTGGGGTTCATAGCCTTCCCACTCGAGCACGGCGCACTGCCGGGCCAGCTCGCTTGACGGCCAGAGCGGAAACACCAGCGCGCCATCGTCGGTTTTACCAATCGCCCAGCCGTCACGGTACAGGCCCCAGACCTCGCCGGTGGCGGCCACGCGGCGCACGAAGTGTTCGTAGCGCAGTTGCTTGGGGAGAAGGATGACGGAAGAGGTGTCGCTGGCGTCCATGGGTTTCGGCTTTTGCTGTGGGCTCCCGTGCAGGATACAAAAAATCGCCCCTGTCAGCCGCGCTCTTGTCGGACAGAAGGTTGGTTCTCGCCGTTACGGCGCTCGCCCGCGCCGCAGGCGTAAAAAAAGCACCGCCGCGGCGGTGCTTCCGGTCGCCATGCCAGCGGCAATCACGACATGTGCTGCCCGCCATTGATCGCGATATTCGCACCAGTGACGAACGCCGCCTCGTCCGACGCCAGGTAGGCAACCAGGCCGGCCACTTCTTCCGGCTTGCCCAGGCGGCCCATCGGGATCTGCGGGATGATCTTGGTTTCCAGCACTTCGCTCGGGATGTCCATCACCATCTTGGTGCCGATGTAGCCCGGCGAGATGGTATTCACGGTCACGCCCTTGCGCGCCACCTCCAGGGCCAGCGCCTTGGTGAAGCCGTGCATGCCGGCTTTCGCGGCCGAGTAATTGGTCTGGCCGAAGGCGCCCTTCTGGCCGTTGACCGAGGAAATGTTGATGATGCGTCCCCAGCCGCGCTCGACCATGCCGTCGCAGACGGGTTTCGTCATGTTGAACACCGAGTCCAGGTTGGTCCTGATGACCGCGTCCCAGTTGACCTTGTCCATCTTCTTGAAGGTCATGTCACGCGTGATGCCGGCATTGTTGACCAGCACGTCGACCGCGCCGACTTCCTGCTCGACCTGCTTGACGCAGGCCTGGGCCGAATCGTAATCGGCCACGTCGCAGGGGTACGCCTTGAAGTTGTACCCCTGCTCGCGCATCGCCGCCAGCCAGCTTTCGGCCTTGGTGTTGCCCGGCGAGTGAGTCGTGACGACCGTGTACCCCAGAGCGGCCAGCTTGATGCATACCGCTTCGCCCAGGCCGCCCATGCCGCCGGTCACTAATGCTACTCGAGCCATTGTCTTCTCCTAGTTTTTGTCCGTCACTTTTCAGAACCTACAGCTGCTGCCCGGCCACGCTTAATCGCGTTCGACCGCCAGCGCCNNCCCCCCCTCCGCTCCCCCCCCCCCCCCCCCCCGCCCCCCCCACCCCCCCGCCGATGCACAGGCTGGCCAAACCACGCTTGGCGTCGCGGCGCGCCATCTCATACAGCAGGGTGACCAGGACGCGTGCGCCCGAGGCACCGATCGGGTGCCCCAATGCGATTGCGCCGCCGTTGACGTTGATCTTCGACGTATCCCAGCCCATTTCCTTGTTGACGGCGATCGCCTGCGCGGCGAAGGCCTCGTTGATTTCCATCAGGTCCACGTCCTGGTGCGTCCAGCCCGCCTTTTGCAGGCACAGGCGCGAGGCCGACACCGGGCCCATGCCCATGATGCTCGGGTCCAGACCGGCCGACGAATAAGCCTTGATGCGCGCCAGCGGGGTCAGGCCGAGTTCGCGCGCCTTCGAGGCGCTCATCATGATCACGGCGGCGGCGCCGTCGTTGATGCCGGAGGCATTGCCGGCGGTCACGGTACCTTCCTTGTTGAAGGCGGGACGCAGGCTGGCCAGCGCCTCGAGCGTGCTGCCGTGCTTCGGATATTCGTCGGTGTCGAATACGGTGACGCCCTTCTTCGAGGGAATCTCGACCGGGATGATCTCGTCCTTGAAGCGGCCTTCCTTCACGGCGGCCTCGGCCTTCAATTGCGACTGCAGCGCGAATTCGTCCTGTTCGGCGCGCGAAATCTCGTACTTGCGCGCCACGTTCTCGGCGGTCACGCCCATGTGGTACTGGTTGTAGACGTCCCACAGGCCGTCGACGATCATGGTGTCGACCAGCTTGGCGTCGCCCATGCGGAAGCCGTCGCGCGAACCGTTGAGCACGTGCGGCGAGGCGCTCATGTTTTCCTGGCCGCCGGCGATGACGATCTGGGCGTCGCCGCACTTGATGGCCTGGGCCGCCAGGTGGGTGGCTTTCAGGCCGCTGCCGCAGACCATGTTGATGGTTTGCGCAGGCACCATGTCGGGCAGGCCGCCCTTGAGCGCGGCCTGGCGCGCCGGGTTCTGGCCGGCGCCGGCGGTCAGCACCTGACCCATGATCACTTCGCTGACGCTGGCAGGATCGATGCCGCTTTTCGCCAGCAACTGGCGGATCACGTGCGCGCCGAGCTCCGCGGCGGGAATCTTGGCGAGCGAGCCGCCGAATTTGCCGACCGGGGTCCGGCCGGCTGCTACGATCACGACGTCTTCCATGTTTGTCTCCGGTAACTAGCTGGGCAAGGGGTGTTGGGCCGCATGCGAGTTGGCGGGCCCGGCCGCAAAGAGTCGACCGCGCCCTCGCATTGCCGCCGGTACGGTCCGGCGGAAACCTCGCATGTTAATTTCGTGCCCGTGTTAGCGTTTGAGCCAGATCAATCTTATCAGCTTATTCATGGAAAACAACCTGTATTGACCATCAGGTAAGCATCGCCCTTTTCCCATGACGACGGGCAAAATTTGGAACAGACAAGCATCCCGAATTGCCCCTAGGAATGATGCTGGAAACGCTGCCCTTTTGGGCAAATTTCACAGTAGAATGCACGGGCTATAGCCAACCAGAACTGTTTATGTCGAAAAGTCCGTCCAGCCTGCCCATCGAAATCAAGATCTCCACGGTTGTTGCGATCTCGGCGATCCTGCATTCGTCCGATCCGATCGCGATCGATGCGGCCCTGAAGCAGATGACCGGCGGGGTCTCGGACTTTTTCGAGGACGAATTTGCCGTCATCGACGTTGGCGCCATCAGTGCCGGGACGGCCTACATCGACTGGCGCGCGCTGGTCGACCTGCTGAAAAAATACCGCCTGAACGCGGTCGCCGTGCGCGGCGCCACGCCCGAGATGGCCGAGGCCGTCAAGGCGCTGGGCCTGGCGCTGGACGACGGCGCCGGCGCC
>DOUW01000317.1 GCA_003520365.1 Massilia sp. | reverse complement strand
GCTTGCGGCGCCGAAGGAACCGCGTTTCGACGTGGACGAGGACTTCGACGTGAAGCCGCTGCCGGCCGCCGCGGCCGCCAGGACGGTGTCGGCTGCCGGTGCCGAGCCGGGCCTGCCTCCGATCAAGATCGAGCCGGCGATGCTGTCGGTGCCGAAGGGCGAACGCGCCCAGAAGGAACAGCAGACGCCGCTGTTCCGCGACCTGCCGGGCGACTCGACCCTGCCGCCGCTGGCCCTGCTGGACGAACCGCCGGCGGCCCAGGAAGTCGTCGGCAACGACACCCTGGAGTACACCAGCCGCCTGATCGAGAAGAAGCTGTCCGACTTCGGCGTCGAAGCCAAGGTCGTGGCCGCCTATCCGGGCCCGGTCGTCACCCGCTACGAAATCGAGCCGGCCACCGGCGTGAAGGGCAGCCAGATCGTGAACCTGGCGCGCGACCTGGCGCGTTCGCTGTCGCTGACCTCGATCCGCGTGGTCGAGACCATCCCGGGCAAGAACTACATGGCGCTCGAGCTGCCGAACCCGAAGCGCCAGATCGTGCGCCTGACGGAAATCGTCGGCTCCAAGGTCTATAACGACAGCGTCTCGAACCTGACCGTGGCGCTGGGTAAGGACATCGCCGGCAAACCCGTGGTGGCGGACCTGGCCAAGATGCCGCACCTGCTGGTGGCGGGTACCACCGGTTCCGGTAAATCGGTGGGCATCAACGCGACCATCCTGTCGCTGCTCTATAAAGCCGACCCGGCCGACGTGCGCCTGATCCTGATCGACCCGAAGATGCTGGAAATGTCGGTCTACGAAGGCATTCCGCACCTGCTGGCGCCGGTCGTGACCGACATGCGCCAGGCCGGCCACGCCCTGAACTGGGCGGTGAACGAGATGGAGCGCCGCTACAAACTGATGTCGAAGCTGGGCGTGCGCAATTTGGCCGGCTACAACGCCAAGATCCTGGACGCGCAAAAGCGCGAAGAGCACATCCCGAATCCGTTCTCGATTTCGCCGGACAATCCCGAGCCGCTCGAGAAGCTGCCGACCATCGTCATCATCATCGACGAATTGGCCGACCTGATGATGGTCGTGGGTAAAAAGGTCGAGGAACTGATCGCCCGTATCGCCCAGAAGGCGCGCGCGGCGGGGATCCACCTGATTCTCGCAACCCAGCGTCCGTCGGTCGACGTGATCACCGGCCTGATCAAGGCCAACATCCCGACCCGCATCGCGTTCCAGGTGAGCTCGAAGATCGACTCGCGCACGATTCTCGACCAGATGGGCGCCGAAACCCTGCTCGGCATGGGCGACATGCTCTACATGCCGCCGGGTACCGGCCTGCCGGTCCGCGTGCACGGCGCCTTTGTCTCGGACGACGAAGTGCATCGAGTTGTAAAACATCTTCAATCGATGGGCGAGCCGAATTACATTGAAGGCATTCTCGAAGGCGGCACGCTGGAAGAGGGCGGTGCCGGCGGCGACGGCGCCATGGCCGGCGAAGGCGGCGGCGAGTCCGACGCCATGTACGACCAGGCCGTGGCCGTGGTGCTGAAGCACCGCCGCGCCTCGATCTCGCTGGTCCAGCGCCACCTGCGCATCGGCTACAACCGCGCCGCGCGCCTGCTCGAACAGATGGAGCAGAGCGGCGTGGTGTCGACGATGCAGTCGAACGGCAACCGCGACATCCTGGTGCCAGCCGCCAACGCCGAGTAATCGGGGTGCAACGGGTTTCGTAGGGTGGGCTCTTGAGTCCACGCGGTCGTACCTTCGAACACCCCACCGTTAAAAGGATCACGATGAACAAGAACATGAAAACGTCTCTCGCCGCATTGCTCACCGCCACCCTGGCCGCCTCTGTCTTCGTCAGCGGCGCCGCCCACGCCGCCGCCCTCGACCAGTTCAAGGCCTTCGTCTCCGGCACCAAGTCCGCCAAGGGCGAATTCACCCAGCAGCAAGTGCGCAAGTCCGCCAACAGCAAGGCCACCCCGGCCTCGAGCGGCAGCTTCGTCTTCGCCCGTCCCGGCAAATTCATCTGGAACTACCAGAAGCCCTACGAGCAGCTGCTGCAGGCCGACGGCGACCAGCTCTACATCTACGACAAGGACCTGAACCAGGTCACGATCAAGAAGCTGGGCAATGCGCTGGGTTCCTCGCCGGCAGCGATCCTGTTCGGCAGCAATGACCTGGAAAAGAACTTCACCCTGTCCGAGGCCGGCACCCGCGACGGCCTCGAATGGCTGAACGCCGTGCCGAAGGCGCGCGACACCACCTTCGAACAGATCAGCATCGGCCTGCGCGACGGCACGCCGCAGGCGATGGAACTGAAGGACACCTTCGGCCAGACCTCGGTGCTGAAGTTCACCAACTTCCAGCGCAACCCGTCGCTGGGCGCCCAGCAGTTCAAGTTCGAGATCCCGAAGGGCGCGGACGTCATCAATAACTAAACATTTGTTCTCGCGCGCTCAACAATTGTTGGGTGTCGCTTTGACTCCACCTCATGCGGAACAGGGCTCCTTCGCGCAGGCCGTAGAATCGGTCCACGATCAACGGCTACGCGAGGAATCCCCATGAAGGCAGTCCGCATCCATCAGTATGGAGGACGCGAGGTCCTCTCCATCGACGATATCCCGGTCCCGACCATCGCCCCGGACGAGGTGCTGGTGCGGGTCGTGGCCGCCTCCATCAACCCGGTCGACTGGAAAGTGCGCGAGGGCTACCTGGCGCAGATGATCCCGCACGCGCTGCCGCTGACCCTCGGCTGGGACGTGTCCGGCGTGGTCGAGCAGGTCGGCGCCCAGGTCACGGATTGGCAGGTCGGCGACGCCGTCTTTTCGCGCCCCGATCTCGCCCGCAACGGCACTTACGCCGAGTACGTCGCGATCCGCGCGGGCGAATGCGCGCGCAAGCCGCGCACCATCTCGCACGTGGAAGCGGCCTCGCTGCCTCTGGCCGGCATCACGGCCTGGGAAGCGATGATGGACGCCGCCAAGGTAGGGCCGGGCCAGCGCGTGCTGGTCCAGGCCGGCTCCGGCGGCGTCGGCTCGCTCGCGATTCAGCTGCTGAAAGCCGCCGGCGCCACCGTCATCGCCACCGCGTCAAGCCGCAACCGCGCGCTGGTGGAGTCGCTCGGCGTGGACCAGTTCGTGGACTACACGGCGACGAAAGTGGCCGATGCGGTGGCGCCGGTCGACGCCGTGTTCGACACCATCGGCGGCGAGGTGCAGGAAGCGGCCTGGGACATCCTGAAGCCGGGTGGCATCCAGGTCTCGATCATCAGCCCGCCCAGCGAGGAAAAAGCGGCACGGCTGGGCGTGCGCGCCGGCTTCGTCTTCATCGGGCCGAACGCGCCGGTGCTCGAGCGGCTGGCGGACATGGTCGACGGCGGCCGGTTGCGTCCGATCGTGGGCGCCGAGTTCGCGCTGGAAGACATCGCCGCCGCGCATGCGCTCAGCGAAAGCGGACGGGCGGTGGGCAAGATCGTGCTCTACGTGGGCAAGCCCTGAGCCTGGTGTCATGAAGGTTGCGCTGCCGCTTGCGCCTGCGTCTGCATCAAGTGTGCGCGCCGTCACGCGGGCGTAGCGCCCTCGCGGCGGCTGCGCGCATCGGCTACACTAGCCGCATGCACAACACTTTGCACCCGAACCATGCTGTTGCGCGGCGCGCCGGAGGCCGCCGTGGATGATCTTTTCAAGAACGAGCCCGCGCCCCCGCTGGCCGAGGCGCTGCGCCCGCGCACCATCGGCGAAGTCATCGGCCAGAGCCACCTGCTGGGCGAGGGCAAGCCGCTGAACCTGGTGTTCAAGTCGGGCAAGCCGCATTCGATGATCCTGTGGGGGCCGCCGGGCGTCGGCAAGACCACGCTGGCGCGCCTGACGGCCTACGCCTTCGATTGCGAATTCATCGCCTTGTCCGCCGTGCTGTCGGGCGTGAAGGATATCCGTGCCGCCGTCGAGCAGGCCGAGCAATACCTGGCGCGCGGCAAGCACACGATTCTCTTCATCGACGAGATCCACCGCTTCAACAAGTCGCAGCAGGACGCCTTGCTGCCTTTCGTCGAGTCGGGCCTGGTCACGCTGATCGGCGCCACCACCGAGAACCCGTCGTTCGAGGTCAACTCCGCGCTGCTGTCGCGTTCCCAGGTCTACGTGCTGAAAGCACTGAACGAGGACGAGATGCGCCAGCTCCTCAAGCGCGCCCAGGAGCGGGTGCTGAAGCACCTCAGTTTTGATGAAGTGGCGGTGAACACCCTGGTCGGCTATGCCGACGGCGATGCGCGCCGCTTCCTGAACCTGCTCGAGCAGACCAAGACCTCGGCCGAGACCTCGGGCATCACGACGATTACCGGCGACTTCGTCGACAACGCGCTCACGCTCAATTCGCGCCGCTTCGACAAGGGCGGCGACAATTTCTACGACCAGATCTCGGCCCTGCACAAGTCGGTGCGCGGCTCGCATCCGGACGCGGCCCTGTACTGGCTGTGCCGCATGCTCGATGGCGGCGCCGACGCCAAATACCTGTCGCGCCGCATCGTGCGCATGGCCTGGGAAGACATCGGTCTCGCCGATCCGCGCGCCCTGCAGATCGCCAACGACGCCGCCACCACCTACGAGCGCCTGGGCTCGCCCGAAGGCGAACTGGCGCTGGGACAGGCCGTGGTGTACCTCGCGATCGCGGCCAAGAGCAATGCCGGCTACAACGCCTTCAATGCCGCCATGGCGTTTGTCCGTAAGGACAGGTCACGCGAGGTGCCGGTGCACCTGCGCAATGCGCCGACCAAGCTCATGAAAGAGCTCGGCTACGGCCACGCGTACCGCTACGCCCACGACGAGCCGCATGCCTATGCGGCCGGCGAAACCTACCTGCCCGAGGGCATGCCCGAGCCGGGCTGGTACCAGCCGGTGCCGCGCGGGGTGGAAGCGAAGATCGCGGACAAGCTGGCTTTCCTGCGCCAGCTCGACGCCGATGCACAGGACGATGTGCAGGGGTGAAGTGGGCAGGGCGGGCTTCCTGTGCATGCACCGCAAATCGATGACCGAATCATCCAAATAAATCGGGTCGGCTTGGTACAATTGTGGTTTCGACATAGCCAAGTCCAACCCGACATGATTGACATCCAACTTCTCCGCAAAGACATCGACAACGTCGCCACCCGCCTGGCGGCCCGCAAGTTCCAGCTCGACGTGAACGCCTTCAACGCGCTGGAAGCGGAGCGCAAGGCGATCCAGACCCGCACCGAGGAACTGCAGGGCAAGCGCAACTCGCTGTCCAAGCAGATCGGCATGCTCAAGGGCAAAGGCGAGGATACCACTAGCGTGATGGCGGAAGTGGCCGGCCTGGGCGACGAACTGAAGGCCAACGAAGTCGCGCTGGGCGAGGTGCAGCGCAAGATGGCCGAGTTCATGGCGTCGATCCCGAACCTGCCGCACGAATCCGTGCCGGCCGGCCAGGACGAAACCGGCAACGTCGAGGTGCGCAAGTTCGGCACCCCGCCAAGCTTCGATTTCGAAGTGAAGGACCACGTCGACATCGGCGAGAAGCTGGGCCTGGACTTCGACACCGCGACCAAGCTGACCGGCTCGCGCTTCTCGGTCATGAAGGGCGGCATCGCGCGCCTGCACCGCGCGCTGGCCCAGTACATGCTCGACACCCACACCGAAAAGCACGGCTACACCGAGTGCTACACCCCTTACATGGTCAACGCCGACTCGCTGCGCGGCACCGGCCAGCTGCCGAAGTTCGAAGCCGACCTGTTCTCGGTGAAGAAAGGCGGCGCGGAAGGCGAGGGCGAGAACTTCTACCTGATCCCGACCTCCGAGGTGACGCTGACCAACGTGGTGCGCGACGAGATCGTCCCGCTCGACACGCTGCCGATCCGCATGACCGCCCACACCCCGTGCTTCCGCTCGGAAGCGGGCAGCTACGGCCGCGACACCCGCGGCATGATCCGCCAGCACCAGTTCGACAAGGTCGAGCTGGTGCAGATCGCCCATCCGGAGCATTCCTACGCTGCGCTGGAAGAGATGGTCGGCCAGGCCGAGTTCATCCTGCAAAGCCTGGGCCTGCCTTACCGCGTGATGTCGCTGTGCACCGGCGACATGGGCTTTGGCGCCGCCAAGACCTACGACCTGGAAGTCTGGCTGCCGGCCCAGAACACCTACCGCGAGATTTCCTCGCTGTCGAACATGGAGGCCTTCCAGGCCCGCCGCATGGCCGCGCGCTTCCGCAATGCCCAGAACAAGCCCGAGCTGCTGCACACGCTCAACGGCTCGGGCCTGGCGGTCGGCCGCACCCTGGTGGCGGTGCTGGAGAACTTCCAGCAGGCCGATGGCAGCGTGATCGTTCCGGAAGTGCTGCGTCCCTACATGGGTGGCCTGGAGCGCCTGGCGCCGGCGGCCTGAGGCCGTTATGACGGACGGAGTTGCTTCGACGCGAATTGGCTCTTCCGTTTTTGCAAGAGCATCGCTATAATGCATGTCTCTTGCAGCGACCGCGCCGCACCGAATTAGGAGAGGTGGCAGAGTGGTCGAA
>DOUW01000211.1:426-4183 GCA_003520365.1 Massilia sp. | reverse complement strand
GGCGCTGCCGGGGGCGGCCGCTGCAACGAACGGTCGAGCGCCGCGCGCAGGCGTTCGGCCACCGCGTGCGCTGTGACCGGGCCTGTCTCGGGCAGCAGCACGGCGAACTCCTCGCCGCCCAGGCGCGCGCAATAGTCGATCTTGCGGATCACTTCCTGCGTCTGCCGCACCAGCTCGCGCAAGACCTCGTCGCCGACGGCATGGCCGTGGGTGTCGTTGATGCGCTTGAAGTGGTCGACGTCGACCAGCAGCAGCGCCAAGGGTTCGCCGTGGCGCCGCGCGCGCGCATGCTCGCGCTCGGCAAAGGCATGGAAGGCGCGGCGCGAGTGCGCGCCGGTCAGGTGGTCGTGATCGGCGGCGTAGGCGGTTTCCGCGATCATGCGGGCATTCGCCATCATCACCGCGCCCAGCGTCAGGGCCGGCAGCGCCATGGTGCCGAAGGCGAAGAAGACCAGGTTGTAGAGCGCGGGGTCGAGAAAGCTCAGCGGCGCGTAGCTCTCGACGGCGTAGAACGCGGCGCGCGCGATGTGGATGATGCCGAGCACCAGGGCCGCGATGCGGGTGAACATGAACGGATAGCGCAGCCGGCGGTCGGCCGTGGACGGCACGCTCGCCGCAATCGCCAGGCAGACGCAGGCGTAGAAGCTGGAGACGGCCACTGCCCGCAGCGGCAGCGAATCCCGGCCGTAGTGGAAAACGCCGACCAGCAGCAGCGTCGCCGCCCCGCCCGCCAGCAGGCGCCGGCGCGGCACAGGCTCGCCGAAATAGCGGCGAAAGCCGGCGTACATCAGCGCGATCGTCGCCAGGTAGAGGGCGTTGGCGACTTCGATCGACAGCAGGTCGGGCAGCACGCCGCGCGAGGCGAACAGCAGCAGGCCGATGATCGCCAGCCCATTGGCCTGGCCCCACTCGCGCACGCCGTCGACCTTGCTGCCGGCGAGCGAGGACAGCACCAGCAACATGACCACCGAGAACGCGGTGGTAACCAACAAGAGACTTAGTGCACTCAGCATCGGGAACAGGAACGGGAACGGAATACGCGCGAAGGAAAGCCGCCCCTGGTGCGATGCCGCCCACGGTCGCGGGCAAGGCGGCGCAACGATGCCGACGCCAGAGGAAGCCCATCATGATAACAAGAAATAACCTACAGATTACTACTTGGTTGCGGCATTGCAACTACATGTTTGCCCGATGCGATAACGAACATTTCCCGACATCCGCAGGCGAAGCGACCGCCGCCGCCCGCCAAGTCAGGCCTGGCGTTGTGCCGTGCCTTCCTTCTTCGCGGCACGCTTGCGGCGCGATTCCTTGGGATCGGCGATCAGGGGCCGGTAGATCTCGATGCGGTCGCGGTCGCGCAGCACGGTCTCGAGGGTTTTCTTCTTCGCGTAGATGCCGACCGGCTGGGTCACCAGGTTAATGTCCGGGAACTCGACCAGCACCCCGCTCTGCTCGATCGCCCCGCCAATGGTCGTGCCCGGCTCGACGCGCATCGGACGCAGGAACTCGCGCTGCGGCGTCGCGTAGCAGACATAGACCTGGAGCAACTCGGCACCGACCTCAGCCATACACCGCCTCGGCGCGCTTGCAGAAGGAATCGACCATGCTGTTGGCGATCATGCCGAACACCGGGCCGACCAGCTGCGCCAGCAGGACGCTGGAGAACTCGTAATGCAGGTCGAAGTCGATCTTGCAGGCGTCGGCGCGCAGGGCCTTGAAGTTCCAGGTCCCCTCCAGCATCTTGAAGGGGCCGTCGACCAGGTGCATCTTCATCTGGGTCGGACGCAGGTTGTGGTTGGCGGTGGTGAAGCTCTGCTTCACGCCGTGGAAGTTGATGGCCAGGCTCGCGACCAGTTTGTCCTCGGTACGCTCGATGAGCTTGACGCCGCCGCACCACGGGAGGAACTTCGGATAATCTTCCACCTTCGCGACCAGATCGAACATCTGCTCGGCGCTATAGCCTAAGAAAACTGATTTGTGCACTACTGCCATTGGTCAACCGTTTGTTATGATGTTGGATAAGTTGCATTTCGCTCGCGTTTTACATTTTGCAAGCGCGACAGCAGTAGTTTAACCGACCCGCGAATTTTCGCTATTTCATGAGCATTGTTGACAATAAGAAAGCATTTTTCGATTACTTCATCGAGGACCGCTACGAGGCCGGCATCGTGCTGGAAGGTTGGGAAGTCAAGGCGATCCGCGAAGGCCGGGTCCAGATCAAGGAAGCCTATGTCGTCGTGCGCGGCAACGAGCTGTTCCTGTTCGGCGCCCACATCAGCGCCCTGAGCACCGCCTCCGCCTTCAGCCACCCGGAAGCCCTGCGCACCCGCAAGCTGATGCTGCACCGCGCCGAGATCGACAAGCTGGTCGGCAAGGTCGAGCGCTCGGGCTATACGCTCGTGCCGCTGAACCTGCACTTCAAGGGCGGCCGCGTGAAGTGCGAGATCGGCCTGGCCAAGGGCAAGAAGCAGCACGACAAGCGCGCCACCGAGAAGGACCGCGACGCCAAGCGCGAGGTGGATTCGGCGATGAAGCAGCATCGGCGGTAATCGATCACAGCCAACCGAAGACGGGTTCGCCCGTCGCGCCGGTTCGATTTCAAACTATCGACGCGTGGGGTAATTCAGGCCGGGGGCCTGAATTACGAGCCGTCCACCCTACGGGTCAATGCAGGATGTAGGATGGGCGGGTTTCCCGCCCACGCGTTCAACTGGCGGTGAACGAACCGCACAGCTTACGCCAGCTTGCTCCCCCGCCACGCCAGGAAACTGAGCACCAGCCCCACCCCCACCCCGCAGGCCAGCAGGAAGGCGCTCTCGAACAGCAGCGGCGCCACCAGGCCCGACACCAGCGCGAACGACATCATCTGGATGAAGCCGAGCATCGACGAGGCCAGGCCGCGGTTGTCCGGGAACAGCGCCAGCGCCGTCATCTGGATCGCCGGCATCGCCACGGCCAGGCCGAAGGTATAGATCCCGAGCGGAAGCACGGCCCAGGGCACGGCCGCCGGGAACAGCGCGTTGTAGCCGATGTTCAGCACGGCCGCCAGCGCCATGATGCCGAAGCCGATCCATTTCAGCTTCGCCGGCGCCATTCTAGCGGCGCGCTTGCCGCCCCAGCCCGAACCCAGCACCATGCCGCCGATCAGCGGAATGAACATCCAGGCAAAGGCCGTCTCCGGCAGGCCGAGGATCTCCATCACGAAGTTCGCGGCCGAGCCGATGTACAGCGACAGGCCGCCAAAGGCCAGGCCCACCGACAGCGACATCAGCAGGAATTGCGGATGGCGCAGAACCTTGCCGTAGTTGCGCGCGATGGTGCCGGGATGGAAGGGCTGGCGTTTCTCGGCCGGGAGGCTCTCGGGCAGCAGTTTCAGGCAGAGCAGGATCAGGGCGGCGCCGAACACGGCCAGGAACACGAAGGTCGCGCGCCAGCCGAAGTGCACGTGCAGCCAGCCGCCGAGGATGGGCGCGATGGCCGGCGCCAGGCCGAACACCATCATGATGTTCGACATCATCTTTTGCGCTTCGGCGCCCTTCAGGCGGTCCTGTACGATGGCCTGGCCGATCACCGAGCCGGCGCCGGCCGACAGGCCCTGCAGCGCGCGGCAGGCCAGCAGCACGCCGAAGCTGGGCGCCAGCGCGGCGCCGATCGAGCCGACGGTGTAGAGCGCGAGGGCGCCCAGGATCACGCGGCGCCGCCCGAAGGAATCGGAGAGCGTGCCGTAGAACAGCATCATGAAGGCGAAGGTAAACAG
>DOUW01000211.1:0-185 GCA_003520365.1 Massilia sp. | reverse complement strand
AGATATTTCCGTCAACGCAAGTCCGAGCCCTGGTTTCAGGCGCTGGAACGCTGCAGCGCGGGCGGGTCCGCCACGATCCTGCCGCGCACGCCATTGCGCCCGCCGCGCTTGACGGCGTACAGCTCGGCATCGGCGGCGCCGATCAAGTCCTCGAAGCGCGCCGGCGGATGCGGATGCAGCGCGGG
>DOUW01000210.1 GCA_003520365.1 Massilia sp. | reverse complement strand
TGGCCCTGCGGCGCCAGGCCTTCCTGCCGCGCATCACCCTCAGCGCCCAGCTCGGCGCCGTGCTGGTGAGCGCGCTCGACTACGATCCGGTCAAGATCTGGAGTATCGGCGGCAGTGTGCTGGCGCCCCTGTTCGAAGGCGGGCGGCTCACGGCGCAAGTCGAGGCGGCGGCCTCGCAGCGCGACCAGGCGGCCTTTGCCTACCGGCGCACGGTGCTGACCGCCTTTTCCGAGGTAGAAAATGCCCTGGCCGGCGTGCCGCGCCTGCGCGACCAGGTCGGCCACGCCCTGCAGCGCCGCGAGATCCTCACCCGTTCGCTCGGCTATGCGCGCGACCGTTACCAGGCCGGTTACGCCTCTTATCTCGAGGAATTGGACGCCCAGCGCAATCTCTACCAGGTGGAGTTGAACCTGGTTACGCTGCGGCGCACACAGATCGATAACCTGATCGGGCTATACCGGGCGCTCGGTGGCGGATGGACGGCGTCTGCGGTGTCGTGAGGCAATTCTAGTTAGCAGACGTTTGGCCGGGCTCCGGTTTGCGTTGGGTGCCGCGTGCTACTGTCGCGGCGGATGTGGGTACGGGACCCTGCGCGACAGGCTGAGGGTAACGATAACCGCGTGACCTTGACTGACACGCAAATGCCCCGGCACCCACCGATTTTTCCTGCTTCCATGCTGCACAGCAGCACGAAAATACTTCGATGCAATGCCCGTGCGCGGCCTTGCAGGACTTATCATTTCTGCTTGCCGCACATCACCTCACAAAGGGAAAGCGAATTATGAGCCAGGGTAATCCTCTGTCGCTGCACGTCCCGGAGCCAACCGGCCGTCCGGGTTGCAAGACTGATTTTTCGTATCTGCAGTTGTCGAAAGCCGGAGAAGTCCGCCGGCCCGACGTGAACGTCCAGTTCGGCGAGACCGCCGACCTGGTGTCCTCCCTGATCCGCGTGCTCGACGAAGACGGCAATGCCGTCGGACCGTGGGCGCCCGAGATCGCCCCCGAGCAGCTGCGTTTCGGGCTGCGCACCATGATGAAGACCCGCATCTTCGACGCCCGCATGGTCATCGGCCAGCGCCAGAAGAAGATGTCCTTCTACATGACCTCGCTCGGCGAGGAAGCCATCGGCACCGCGCATTCGATGGCGCTGAAGGACGGCGACATGTGCTTCCCGACCTACCGCCAGCAAAGCCTCTTGATGGCGCGCGAGTACCCGATGGTCGACATGATCTGCCAGCTGCTCTCGAACGAGCGCGACCCGATGAAGGGCCGCCAGCTGCCGGTCATGTACTCGGTCAAGGACAAGGGCTTCTTCTCGATCTCCGGCAACCTGGCGACCCAGGTGCCGCAGGCGGTCGGCTGGGCCATGGCATCCGCGATCAAGGGCGACACGAAAATCGCCTCGGCCTGGATCGGCGACGGCGCCACCGCCGAAAGCGACTTCCACACCGCGCTCACCTTCGCCCACGTGTACCGGGCGCCCTGCATCGTCAACGTCGTCAACAACCAGTGGGCGATCTCGACCTTCCAGGCGATCGCCGGCGGCGAGAGCGTGACCTTCGCCGCGCGCGGCGTCGGCGCCGGCATCGCCTCGCTGCGGGTCGACGGCAACGACTTCCTGGCCGTCTACGCGGCATCCTGCTGGGCCGCCGAGCGCGCCCGCAACAATCTCGGCCCGACCCTGATCGAATGGGTGACCTACCGCGCCGGCCCGCACTCCACCTCCGACGACCCGTCGCGCTACCGCCCCGCGGACGACTGGTCGCGCTTCCCGCTGGGCGACCCGATCGCCCGCCTGCGCCAGCACCTCACAAAAATCGGCGCCTGGTCCGACGACGAGCACGAACGCGTCCAGGCCGAACTCGAGGCCGAGGTCCTGGCCGCGCAGAAGGAAGCGGAACAGTACGGCACGCTGGCCGATGGCCGGGTGCCGAGCGCGGCCTCGATGTTCGAGGATGTCTACAAGGACATGCCCGAGCACCTGCGCCGCCAACGTCAACAACTGGGGGTGTGAGATGGCACGCGACGATAACGATAGCAATTCGGCCGGCAACGAGCCGGTCGCCGAAGTGAAGACCAGCCAGATGACCATGATCCAGGCCCTGCGCTCGGCCATGGACGTGATGCTCGGCAAGGACGACAACGTCGTCATCTATGGCCAAGACGTCGGCTACTTCGGCGGCGTGTTCCGCGCCACCGACGGCCTGCAGGCGAAATACGGCAAGCCGCGCGTGTTCGACGCGCCGATTTCCGAAGGCGGCATCGTCGGCACCGCGGTCGGCATGGCGGCCTACGGGCTGCGCCCGGTGGTCGAGATCCAGTTCGCCGACTACTTTTATCCGGCGACCGACCAGATCGTGTCGGAAGCGGCGCGCCTGCGCTACCGCTCGGCCGGCGACTTCACCGCCCCGCTGACCATCCGCATGCCATGCGGCGGCGGCATCTACGGCGGCCAGACCCACAGCCAGAGCCCGGAGGCGATGTTCACCCACGTCTGCGGCCTGCGCACCGTGATGCCCTCGAACCCCTACGACGCCAAAGGCCTGCTGATCGCCTCGATCGAGAACGACGATCCGGTGATCTTCCTCGAGCCCAAGCGCCTCTACAACGGCCCCTTCGACGGCCACCACGACCGCCCGGTCGTCTCCTGGGGTAAGCACCCGATGGGCGAAGTCCCGGAAGGCTATTACACCGTCCCGCTCGACAAGGCGGCCGTGTTCCGTCCCGGCGCCGACCTGACCGTGATCACCTACGGCACCATGGTCTGGGTCTCGGAAGCGGCGGCGCTGGAGACCGGCATCGATGCCGAGATCATCGACCTGCGCACCCTCTGGCCGCTGGATCTCGACACCATCGTCGAGTCGGTGAAGAAGACCGGCCGCTGCGTGGTCGTGCACGAGGCGACGCGCACCAGCGGCTTCGGCGCGGAACTCGCCTCGCTGGTGCAGGAACACTGCTTCTATCACCTGGAAGCCCCGATCGAGCGCGTCGCCGGCTGGGACACGCCCTATCCGCACGCGCAGGAATGGGCGTACTTCCCCGGCCCCGACCGTGTCGGCGCCGCGTTCAAACGTGCGATGGAGGCGAAATAATGGGTATTCACGTCATCAAGATGCCTGACCTCGGCGAAGGCATCGCGGAAGTCGAAGTCGTCGCCTGGCACGTCAAGCCCGGCGACACGGTCAAGGAAGACCAGGTGCTGGCCGACGTCATGACCGACAAGGCGACCGTCGAGATCCCCTCGCCGGTGAACGGCGTCGTCACCGCGCTCGGCGGCAAGCTGGGCGAAGCGATGGCCGTCGGCGCGGAACTGATCCGCCTCGAGGTCGAGGGCGCCGGCAACTATAGCGGCGACAAGAACGGAAACACTACGGCAGCGCGCCGGCAGACGGACCCCGCCGTTTCGGCGCAGGCGGCGACGGTCGACGAATTCCCGCCGATCACGGTGGCCCAGCCGGAGACGGTCGTCACGACCGTGACCAGCGAGGAAACCGCGGCGCCGGCCCATGCTGCTGCGCCGCCGGCATCGAAGCCGCCGGCACCCTCCTATACCCAGAGCGGCGGTCACGGCGCTTCCCCGGCCCACCACGGCCGCGCCGCCGGCGAAAAGCCGCTGGCCGCGCCCGCCGTGCGCCAGCGCGCCTGGGACATGGGGATCGAGCTGCAGTACGTGACCGG
>DOUW01000208.1 GCA_003520365.1 Massilia sp. | reverse complement strand
CACAGCAGGTTGATGCGGCGCGGCACGCCGTGGGTGATGCGGTGGATGAGCGGCACGCTGGACGCCGGAAACACCGGCGCGCCCTGGGCGCCGGCGACCGCCATCCGGTGCGCGATGTAGGCGCCGGTCTCGGGCTCGGACAGCGGCCCCAGGTGGTAGCGTGCGATCACGCGCTGGGCCAGTTGCTCCAGCTCGGGACGCGCGAGGATGGTGCGCAGTTCCGGCTGGCCGATCAGGATGATCTGCAGCAGCTTGCGCTCGCTGGTTTCCAGGTTGGTCAGCAGGCGCAACTGCTCCAGCACTTCGGCCGACAGGTTCTGCGCCTCGTCGATGACGAGCACGTTGTTGCGCCCCTGGGCGTGCGAGGCCAGCAGGTAGTCGTTGATGGCGTCGACATAGGCTTTCACCCCGCCCTGCCCGGCCTGGACGGCGATGCCGAACTCCTCGCACACCGACTGCAGCAGTTCGCCCACGCTCAGTTTCGGATTGAAGATATAGGCCAGGCGGCAATTTTCCGGCACCTGCTCGATGAAGCAGCGGCAGACCGTGGTCTTGCCGGCGCCGATCTCGCCGGTCAGCAGGACGAAGCCGCCGCCGCTGCCGATTCCGTACAGCAAATGGGCCAGCGCCTCGCGGTGGCGCTCGCTCATGAACAGGTAGCGCGGGTCGGGCGCGATCGAGAACGGTGCGCTCTTCAGGCTGAAGTAGTGGGTGTACATGAGAAAGACTTAAGGCCCTGGCGGCAGAGGTTTATACCTCGCGCAGTATATTTTGGATTTGTTGTTCTGATAAGCGATGACGCTGCCGGGATTTGATACGCGTAAGGGAAAGGCCGAAGCGTCGACCGCGCGGTGGCGGATGCCGGCGCTGGCGCGGATCGCCTCTTCCAGCTCTTCCGGCTTGCTGTCGGCGACGGCGGCGACGAATACCAGGGGGCTGGTGTCGTCGCTGACCATGACTTCCTTCACCGCCTTGCCCCACAGGGTGGCGTCGAGCCTGAACCAGTAGGCCCCGCCCTCGTGCTTGTAGGCCGGGCCGAAGGCGCCGGTCAGGTAGGAGTGGAAATAGGCATTGTCGAGCGCGCTGCGGCACAGCANNTGCGCCCTGCCGATCGTCGGCGCGAAGGTCGACGGCAGCGTCTGCGCCAGTGCGGGGGCGCCAGCCAGCGCACCGGCGCAGACTGCCACCCTCCCGACGGCCGCAGCGATGCCCGGAAGCCGCCTCACGCCTTCGACAGCCAGTCGCGGTTGGCGGCGATCTTCGCCTTGGCAGCTGCCGGCAAGGCCTCGTAGCAGCCCGGGTGCTGCTTGAGTGCGTGCTCCCGGACCTCTTTTTCGAGGCCATTCACGAGGAACACGTAGACAGTCGCGCCTGCGTCGTTCTTGCGCGTGCCCATGTAACGAATCACTGCTTTCTCCTTACTCGCTCCGTCCTGCAACCCACAGGAATCCACATTATGACAGCTTGCCGCCCGGGCCGGCAGGACAGCTTCAGGCGCCCGGTGCCCGTACGGGACGCCATGCGCCGCTGTTGTGTTCGAGCCACGTTTCGATCAGCTTGCGGTTATCGTGCCGCCATGGGTGAAAGCGCGGCGACAGATAGCTCAGCACCGGCCCGGCCAGGTGCCAGGCCAGCCCGCTGCGCCCGAACCAGGTTTTCAGCGCGCTGCCCCAGGTGCGCAGGCGGAACAACTGGCCGTCGTTGCGCAGGTTGTGCACGGTCTGCAGGAAGCTGTCGTAGGCAAACACCATGCTCGCGTGCAGGTACCAGGCCACCCGGCGCCGATAGCCGCCGCCGGCCGCGACGTAGGCGTCGAAGGCCACGCCCTTGTGCTCGGTTTCCTCGACCGCATGCCAGGACCACAGGGTGCGCATCTGCGGCTCGGCGCCTTCGAGCCAGTCGGGGTGGCGCAGCACGCCGTCGGCCAGCAGCGCCGTGTAGTGCTCCAGCGCGCAGGTGATCGCCAGCCGGTCCAGCACACCCAGTTTATCGACACGCGCCAGGCGTTTCTTGAGCTTTTCCTCGCGCGTATAGGGCAGGCCCTGGCGCTCGAGCTGCCGGTTGTATTGCACGTGAAGGTGGCGGTGGGTGGCTTCCTGGCCGATGAAGTCCTTGACCTCGGCGCGCAGGCGCGGGTCGCTCAGGCATGCCTGCGGCACGTCGCGCACGGCATCGATGAACAATTGCTCGCCGCGAGGGAAACTCATCGACAGCGCGTTGAACAGCTGGGTGCGATAAGCATCGCCGCCATTCCAGTGGCGGCCGAAGCCCTGCGACAGGTCGACATCGATCTTGCGGATAGTCAGCGTGGACATGCGAATTCCTCTACAGGCGCGCATCCAATGATCAAAATACAAGGAACCGGCGCGCCGTTCAGCTCCCCACTTCGACAGTTGACACCCAAAATCCGTTCGTCCATCGTCTGGACGGCGTAGTGTCGTTGATTTCCCTTTAACCTGGAGTCTCTTCATCACAAAAACAACAAGGAAGCCATGCACACCCGGATCAAGCACACCGCCCTGGCCGCCGTCGCGTTCTGCGCCGGCACCCTCCTGCTGCAACCCGTGACCGCCCAGGACCAGCGCCCGGCGCCGACGCTCGAGAAACGCACGGTCACGCCCTTCCACGCGCTCGACCTGTCGGGCCCCTTCCGCGTGATCGTCAGTGCCGGCGCGCCCTCCCTCGAACTGTCGGGCGCGCCGAGCGCGCTGGCCGGGATCGAATCCGAGGTGCGCGGCGGCACCTTGTACGTGCGCCAGAAGTCGCGCTGGGGCATCCACCTCGGCCCGGACAAGAAGCGTGAGCAGGTCGTGGTGCGCATCGGCGCGGCCNNGGAGCGCATCGGCGCGGCCAACCTGCGCAGCCTGAACACGGGCGGCAGCGGCGACGTCGAACTCGAGCAGGTCGGCGGCGAACGCTTCAGCCTGACTTCAATCGGACCGGGCGACGTGCGGGCGCGCGGCGCGGTGCGCGAGCTGCTGGTGACCAGCAGCGGCAGCGGCGACCTCGACCTGCGCCAGCTGAAGGCGGACAAGCTCGACCTGACGATGTCCGGCCCCGGCGACGTCAAGGCGGCCGGCATCGGCAAGGAACTGTCGG
>DOUW01000366.1:2967-3283 GCA_003520365.1 Massilia sp. | reverse complement strand
GACTCAGGAGTCCACCCTACGGAAGACCTGCATTTGGTAGGGTGGGCTCTCGAGCCCACGCGGCTTCGCATGATGCGAACCAGCGTCTTTTCGAGGCGTACGGCCACGAACGAAGGCGCGGGTGTGTCTGCGGTGAGACGGCGTGGGCTCGAGAGCCCACCCTACGGAAAACCCGGGTGTTTGTAGGGTGGACTCCCGAGTCCACGCTGACTCACCGTCGGCACATCGACGCCTTCTCATTCACCGCCTGTCCATATGGGATACCGTGGCTCGCGGATAACGCGGCAGCGTGGACTCAGGAGTCCACCCTACGGAA
>DOUW01000366.1:0-2926 GCA_003520365.1 Massilia sp. | reverse complement strand
GGGCTCTCGAGCCCACGCGGATTCGCATGATGCGAACCAGCGTCTTTTCGAGGTGTACGGCCACGAGCGAAGGCGCGGGTGTGTTTGCGACGAGACGGCGTGGGCTCGAGAGCCCACCCTACGGAAAACCCGGGTCGCCGCTGCGATTGCGGGAGGTTCAGTCCGGCATCACGTCCTTCAGCACGCCGATCGGCTGGTTGACCAGCTTGCCGTTCACCTTCCTGACCTCGCGTATGTACATGTTCTGGACGATGTCGCGGGTCTTGGGGTCGATGCTGATCGGGCCGCGCGGGCTGTTCCACTTCATGCCCGACAGGGTCTTCACGGCCGCGTCGCCGCTGACCTTGCCGTTCAGCTTGCGCACGGTTTCGTAGATCATGCCCATGGTGTCGTAGGCGGCCACCGTCACGAAGGTCGGCGCCGGGCGGTTCGGGTTGGCCTCGGCGTAGGCCTTGAGGAAGCTCTTGTTCGCCTCGTTGTCGAGCGCTGTGGAGTAGTTCAGCACCGTCACCGCGCCCAGCGCGCGCTCGCCCAGGGCTTCCAGGGTCGGCGAGTCGCTGGTCATGTCGCCCACGCCCAGGAACTTGATGCCGGCCTTGTCCAGGCCCTTGTCGCTGAAGGCCTTCAGCAGGCCGGCGCCGTCTTCCGCGCCCGGCGCGAAGAAGAACAGGGCGTCCGGCTTCTGGTCCTTCACGCGCTGCACGAAGGGCGAGTAGTCGGGATTGGCCAGCGGCACGCGCGAGGAGCCGACGATCTTGCCGCCGCCTTCCTGCAGGCCCTTGGCGAACTTTGCTTCGGCATCGTGGCCGGTGCTGTAGTCGCTCACCAGCGAATACACGTTGCCGATCTTGTTCTGCGCGGTCCAGGCGCCGAAGGGCTCGGTCATCTGCTGCATCGTCATCGAGGTGCGCAGCATGTAGGGCGACTTCGCCGTGATGCCGGTGGTGACCGCGTTCATCACGATCATCGGCGTCTTGCCCTGCGTCGCGACCGGCGCCACGGCCAGCGCGCTCGGCGTCAGCGAGAAGCCGATCAGGAAGCTCACCTTTTCGCGGCCGATCAGTTCCTGCGCGGCGCGCTTGGACAGCTCGACGTTGCTGCCGCCGTCGTCGCGGTAGATGACCTGGATCTTCTTGCCGGCCACGATGTCGCCGTGCTGCTTCATATAGGTCTTGATGCCGTCCTCGAACGGCTTGCCGATGTTGACAAAGGGGCCGGTCAGGGCGGCGATCACGCCGATCTTGATGGTGTCGCCGTTCTGGGCGTAGGCGCCGCCGCTGGCGAAGGGCAGGAATGCGAGGCCGATGCAGGCCAGGGTCTTCAGTTTCATGTCGTCTCCTCGTTGTTATAGGTAAGTACTTAGATACTGTGAACCGTGCTGAAAATCGTCTGTGTCTCCGTGCCGTCGTACATCGCATCGACCAGGGCCGCGCGCCGGCTCAGCACCGCGGCCTGGTTGATCGAGCCCTTGTCGGTCTGCTCGCGGTGGTCGATCGAGGGCGGCTCGGCCAGCAGCAGCAGGCGTTCGATCCGTTTCGAGGAACCGGTGGCGTCGACGTTGAGTCCGTCGAGCAGGCGCTGGAAGTGGTCGCGCACCGGGCTGCTCCCCAGCACCTCGGCGGCAGGCGTGCCGGCCGGCAGGCCCGATAGCGCGGTGCAGTGGTCCATGCGCGGGAACACCAGCAGGCCGACGGTGTCGCGGTTCAGGCCCGTGACCACCGCGTCCTGCACATAGGGCGCGCCCTGGCTGATGACGCGCGCGCGCAGCGGCCCGACGCTGACAAAAGTCCCCGAGCTGAGCTTGAAGTCCTCGGCGATGCGGCCGTCGAACATGAAGCCCAGCGTCGGCCGCTCCGGGTCGACGAAGCGCAGGGCGTCGCCGGTGCAGTAATAGCCGTCCTCGTCGAAGGCTTCGCTTGTGAGGTGCGGCGCGCGCCAGTAGCCCGGCGTGACGTGCGGACCCTGGAAGCGCGCCTCGAGCTTGTCGCCGACCTGCACCAGCTTGACCTTGCAGCCCGGCGCCGGCACGCCGACGTAGCCCGCCTTGACGATCGGTCCGGTGCCGAAGGTGCAGGATGGCGCGGTCTCGGTCATGCCCAGGCCGGTCATGATGCGGATGGTTTCGCCGCAGCGCTGCAGGGCGACCCTGTCGAGGTGGTCCCAGCAGGCCTGGGACAGGCCGGCGCCGGCGCAGAAGAACAGCTTCACGCGCGAGAAGAAGTTCGCTGCCAGGGCGTCGTCGTGCTCGAGCGCTTCGGCCAGCATCTCGAAGCCGGCCGGGATGTTGAAGTAGACGGTCGGCGCGATCTCGCGCAGGTTGCGCAGCGTGCGCGCGAAGTCCTGGCGCGTGGCGCGGCCGTCGTCGATGTAGAGCGTGCCGCCGTTGTAGAGCACGATGCCGACGTTGTGGCTGCCCCCGAACGTGTGGTTCCAGGGCAGCCAGTCGAGCAGCACCGGCGGATCGATGCCCAGGAAGGGAAAGGTCTGGAGCAGCATCTGCTGGTTACTGCACAGCATGCCGTGGGTGGTGATGACCGCCTTCGGCTTCTTGGTCGAGCCCGAGGTGAACAGGAACTTGGCGATGGTCGACGGGCCGACCTGGGCGTTGCGCACGTCGACCGTGGCCGGTTCGGTCGCCGTCAACGCGGCAAAGCGGGTCGCCGCGCGGCCGGGCACGTCGCCGCTTCCCAGGATCAGTTCCGTCCCTTCGGGCAGCACGGCGTCGATGGCGCGCGCAAAGGCATGGCCGTCGGAGGCGTAGATCGCGCCGGGCGTGAGCTGCTCGACCAGGTCGCGCAGCTTGGCCGGGTCGGTCGCCACCAACGAGTAGGCCGGCGACAGCGGCGCATAGGGCACGCCGGCATACATCGCGCCGAGCGCGAGCTGGAAGTGCTCGAGGTCGTTCCCGGACAGGATCGCCAGCGGG
>DOUW01000358.1:410-3199 GCA_003520365.1 Massilia sp. | reverse complement strand
GAACGCGCTGTCCGGCGCCGGCGCCGTGTTCGGCCCGATCGTCGCGTCGCAGCCGACCCTGCCGCTGACGGTCGAACGCGACGGCCGCAACCGCGACCTGAGCATCCCGGTCACGCGCGCCTGCAGCTTCGCGATCGAACTGGGCAACGCCGACAACGTCAACGCCTATGCCGACGGCCAGCGCGTGATGGTCACGCGCGGCATGATCGGCGTGACCAAGAACGACGACGAGCTGGCCTACGTGCTGGCGCGCACGATGGCGCACAACATGCTGAGCCATGCGGCGGCGCAGCGCAATTCGGCGACGATCGACAGCGTCATCACCAACCTGACGCGCGTGACGCCGGACCTGTCGATGCTGAACGGCAGCGCCGGCATCAAGGCCATGCCGGGCAACCTGGACGCGGCGGCCGACCGCCTCGGGATCTTCCTGCTGGCGCGCGCCGACTACAACATCGAGGGCGTCTCGGCGTTCTGGAAGCGCTTCGCGGCCAGCTATCCGGCCAGCGTGGCCAACGGCCATACCGCCAACCACCCGGCGCTGACGGCGCGCCTCGCCGCGATCGACGCCGCCGTGGCGGACGTCAAGGCCAAGCGCGCGGCGAAGAAGCCGATCACGCCGTGATGTGACCCGTTTGACCGGCCGCGTGTTCGCAATGGGACGCGGCCGGTCTTGCATGCGGTAACGTTTAAAGTATGCCAACACACCGCGTCGTTCCGCGTGGGCACAGCGTGCCNNCCCGCCCCCCCGCCCCGCCGCCCCCCCGGCGGGGCGGCGGGGGGGGGGGGGGGCACCGCCGGGGGGGGGGGGGGGGGCCCCCGCCCGCCCAAGCCAACATCCGCACCACGTTACCGCCATTTCGCCCACACGGCAATCACATTGGCCGCGCTTCCATACGCACACCCGCGGCCCCTCCCCTCCCCGCCGACGCTCCCCTGGTTTTTTTTGTATCATTGTCATCCCTCACCAGCAGCGCCAGCAGACCGAACCATGGATAGCCTCGACCTGGAAGTACTCAAGACCGCCGCCGGCTGGATCGCCGCAGGCCACCGCTGCGAGCTGGTCACCGTGGTCAAGACCTGGGGCTCGAGCCCGCGCCCGATCGGCGCCACCCTGGCGGTGCGCGGCGATGGCCGCGTGATCGGCTCGGTGTCCGGCGGCTGCATCGAGGACGACCTGATCGAGAACGTGCGCGCCAAGGGAATTTCCCCGGACGCCAAGCCGCACATCGTCAGCTACGGCATCAGCGCCGACGACGCCCACCGCTTCGGCCTGCCCTGCGGCGGCACCATCGAGCTGGCCGTCGAGCCGCTGCATGCCGGCAGCGGCCTGCCTGAACTGCTGCACCGTCTCGAAGGCGGCGAACTGCTCGAGCGCCGGCTCGACCTGAACAGCGGCGTCGTCACGCTGGCGCCTGCGGCACCGGGCGCCGTGCTGCGCGTCGAGAACGAAAGCCTCACCACCGTGCACGGCCCGCGCTGGCGCCTGATCATCATCGGCGCCGGCCCGCTGTCGCGTTTCCTGGCCCAGGTCGCCAGCGGCATGGACTACCGCGTCAGCGTCTGCGATCCGCGCGAGGAATACCGCGCCGACTGGAACGTACCCGGCGTCGAGCTGCTGCACGCCATGCCCGACGACGTCGTGATCGAGGCGCGCCTGGACGCGCGTAGCGCCGTGGTCGCGTTGACGCACGACCCGAAGCTCGACGACCTGGCCCTGATGGAAGCGCTGAAGTCGGATGCCTTCTACGTCGGCGCGATCGGCTCGCGCCTGAACAATGCCAAGCGCCGCGAGCGCCTCAGGCTGTTCGACCTCACCGATGCCGAGCTCGACCGCCTGCACGGTCCGATCGGCCTCTACATCGGCAGCAAAACGCCGGCCGAGATCGCGATTGCGATCCTGGCCGAGATGACCGCCATCAAGAACGGCGTGCCGGCGGCGATGCTGGTGCCGCACGCGGCCGCGCCCCAGCCGGCCGGAACCGTCGCCTGCGGACCTTGAACCTTATCGCTATTCGATAGCAACAAACAGGATGCGCGCAACGGCGGCGCGCGTCACGATGCGCCTTTGCCGGCCATAAGAACATGAACACTTCTAATTTCCTGCGCCTCCTCCTGCTGGCCGCCATCTGGGGCGGCTCTTTCCTCTTCATGCGCATCGGCGCGCCGGTGCTGGGGCCGGCCGTGCTGATCGAGTACCGGGTGCTGTTCGCCGCGCTGTTCCTGGCGGCCGTCGGCCTGGCGCTGCGCAAGCGGCTCGACCTGCGCGCCAACTGGAAGCATTACCTGATGCTGGGCTTCTTCAACTCGGCGCTGCCCTTCCTGCTGTTCGCCTACGGCGCGCGCACGCTCAGCGCTTCGGTGCTGTCGGTGCTGAACGCCACCGCGCCGATGTGGGGCGCCCTGCTCGGCGCCGTCTGGGGCCGCCATCCGATCAACCTGAAGACCGGCATCGGCCTGGTGCTGGGCACGGCCGGCGTGGCCCTGCTGGTCGGTTTCGACGACGTCTCGACGCGCCCGGGCGCCGCCATCGCGATCGCGGCCGCGTTGGCGGCGGCGCTGTGCTACAGCATCGCCAGCCTGTACGCCAAGTCGGCGAAAAGCGTCGAGCCCTTCGCCAATGCCCACGGCACCATGTGGGCCGCGACCCTGTTCGTGCTGCCGGCCCTGCCCTTCTTCCCGGCGCCCAGCACGCCCACGCCCGGCGTCTGGGCGGCGGTGCTGGCCCTGGGCGTGCTGTGCAGCGGCATCGCCTACCTGATCTATTTCCGCCTGATCGAGGAAGTCGG
>DOUW01000358.1:0-216 GCA_003520365.1 Massilia sp. | reverse complement strand
CCCCCCCGCCGCTGCCGGCAAATGATGACTGCGCACACGCTGATCCTGCCGCTGTCGGCCCAGTACCGCATCGAGGACGTGCTGGCCTTCCATGCACGCGATGCCGAAGGCCTGGCCGAGCAGGTCGGCGCGCACGGCGTGCGCAAGGCCGTGCTGCTGGACGGGGTGCCGGTGCTGTTCGATGTGCGTCTTGGCGCGGCCGCGGCCGCGTGCCGG
>DOUW01000359.1 GCA_003520365.1 Massilia sp. | reverse complement strand
GTAGCCTCGAGGCGCTCGCGCGCGGCGCCCAGCGCCTGCTCGGCGCGGCGGCGCTCGGCGGCGGTATTGAAGGCGTCGAGATAGAAGCGCGCCTTGGCGGCCAGGATCACCGGCGACACCGGGGCGCTCAGCACGGCGATGGCGCCGGCCTCGTAGACCGGTTCGAGCGGGAAGGAGGGGGCGGACGGCACGCCGAGCACCACGATCGGCGTATGGCTGGAGCGCCGGTTGGCGCGCATCAGGGCGACGGTATCGAGCAGCGCGGGGGTGTCGTCCGCATGCTCGACCAGGATCAGGGCGAAGTCGGTGGCGCGCGCCCGGACCAGGCCCTCGGCGCCGGTGCGCACCTGCACCACGTCCTGTCCCAGCTGGGCGCCGACCTGGGACACGGCCGGCTCGGGTTCGTCGCGTCCCGACACGAACAGGATCAGGCTTGCCGGGGAATTGCTAATCGTCCGGTTTTTCCCGGTCGGGAGTGGCTGGACCGCGCGGGAGGCGGACGGGGACACGCGGATGGTCATGGCTGCGCCGCCCGGAACGGTCTGGACGCCGGCGGTCTCGTTGTACTTGGATAAGAATGTAAAAGCGCCGCGCAACAATGTCAACTTTGTGACGTGTCGTGCGTTCGCCCCGGCTGTGACTTTGTTTCCACAGACGAAGCAATCAGGGCCCGCCAGCCATCGCGACGGCGATTTTTTCGGAGTAGCATGGCAGGGCGCAAGCAAGCGCGCAGGTGCCGGCAACGGGCGAGAACACGGCAACGCACAAGAGAGACCGAGGAGACAGCAATGCAAGACGCAGCACACAGCGCCGACCCGTACGACGTGGCGACCATCATGGGCAGCCTCTACGGCGACGGCATCATCGCCTGCAAGGGCGCCTTCGAACGGGCCTGGGTGGCGCGCCTGGGCCAGGACATCGACGCCCTGTTCGAGGAGGCGCGGCGCCAGCCGGGCGGCGCACTGGAGCGCGGCCCCAGCCGCTACTACGTCGAGGTGCATCCGGAACGCATCTCGGGCTTCGCCGACATCATTGGCCACCCCTGGGTGGTGGCGGTGTGCCGCGCGGTGCTGGGACCGGACTACCGCGTGGTCGAAGCGGGCTTCGACATTCCCGGCCCCGGCGCGTTGCACCAGCCCTGGCACCGCGACTTCGCGTCGCCGCCGGAGACCCTGGTCGGGCGGCGCCTGAATTCGCTCGCCTTTAACATCACCACGGTCGACGTGGACGAGGACATGGGACCGTTCGAGATCGCACCTGGCACCCAGTGGGACGACCTGGGTACTGGCGACCCGATGTTCCCGCCGCGCGAGACCTGGGCCAGGTACGAGGCGCGCGCCCAACGCAAGCTGCCGCGCATGGGCGACATCTCGGCGCGCTCGGCGCTGACCATCCACCGCGGCACGGCGAACGTCTCGAACCGCCCGCGGCCGGTGTTCGTGCTCGGGGTCGACGCGCCCGACGCGCACAACGCCGACAAGCACGACCTGCAGCTGACCCGGGCCTACTACGACAGCCTGGCGCCGGAACTGCGGCGCCACATCACCTGCCGCGTGGTCGACCGGCTCGAGCCGATCGTGCAGGCGCACACCATCGAGGGCCTGCGCATGGGGCTGACGATGTAGCAGAATGATGCGGCGGAATAAGAAAAGCCTGCGCGGCACGCGGCGGCGCAGGCTTTTGGGGCAGGGCAGGCCTGGTAGTTTGGCTTAGGGTTACGGCTTGCCCTTGTCCTCGCTCTCCGGTTCGGTGCTGACCGTGTCCGGCAGCGATTCGGTGATGCTGCCGGCCTGGCCGACGCGGCGCGCGTCGTCCGACTGCATGTCGAGATTGACTTCCTCGGCCACTTCGAAACGGCCGTCTTCGGCCCCTTCCTCGCCCGGTAGGAGGTTCTCGGAGCGGTTCAGTTCATCGGTCTTCGACTGCTGGTCCTGGGGCTGGGCGCCCTGTTGCGGCGTGCTCATGGTTTCCTCCGTCATCAGATTGGGATCATGACGCCATTATGGCCGGGACCCGCCGCGGTTGGCGCACGCTCGGCGCATTCCCCTCGGCCCCTAAATCCCCCTACGCGCTCGTGCCCCGCCTATTTTCCGCTCCTGTCGCGCGGCAGGTTCTTCTCCAGGATCGCCCAGATGATCAGGCCGTAGGCCAGCAGGCGGATCAGGTAGTGCATCGGCGAATCCTCGCCGCCGTTGTCGTGCACGGCCGAGTACAGCCGGTGCAGGCCCTCGATGAAGAACGACAGCGCGAAATAGATGAAGAAGCGGTCGCCCGAACTGCGCCAGAAGCGCAGGAAGAAGAGGGCGATGACGAGCGAACCCATGGTGATGGCGCCGGTAAACAGGTCGGTCATGTCATTCCCTCTCTTTATTCTTTCTCGTAGATCAGTCCGTACAGCAGCAAGGCCACCGCCACCAGCGCGCTGACCAGCCGTGCCGGCAGGAAGTCGATGTCCGGGAAGACGATCTTGTCCAGCAGGAGGAACAGGTTGTTCAGCGTCATCACCGCAAAGCAGGAACCGCTCCAGAACAGCAGCCGGTAGCGGGTGCGCCGGTAACTCGCGAACAGCAGCCAGGCGCAGGCCAGCGAGGTCAGGATGCACAGGATGTAGATCGTTTCCGCCACTTACGAATCCTTTCGCAATTTGAAGGCGTCGGCGAATTGTTGCGCCTTGCGGTCGAGGGTGGAATGAATGAGCAGGGTGACTTCGACCAATTGCTTCGAATACAGGTCGGCCAGCGCGTCTATGCGCTCGCGCAACTGCTCGGAACCCGGCTGGTAGCGGTAGCAGGGGTGCGGCGCGTCGGCGCAGGGCGCGACCATGCCGGCCCGGCACAAGTCTTCCAGCAGGCCGTGGGCAGTCCGCTCGCGCACGTACAGCCGGCTCGCGAGCATGTCGCTGTCCCATTCTTGCGCCGGATCCGCGCGCAGCAGCAGCAGGGCTTCTAGGAAGGGTACGGACGGAATGCTTGTGAGCACAAAGCGCCGCAGGTCCTCCGGAATCGGGGCCTTTTCCATTGACGGTCGTTTGTTTCCGTTACGGAATGTTATCAAAAGAGCGGGTATTCTAGAGGATTCCACAACACAATGCACATCCAATCGTGCGGACGCGGGCGCGCGAGCGCCGTGCCCGCCAGGGAACTTGGGCGGGCGATTCTGTGTCGGCTACAATGCGGCCCCGTCACACTTTTTCTGCTGCACACATGTTCCTTAGATTTATCAGCGCCCTTGCCGTCGCCGGCGCACTGCTCGTCCCCGGCCTGGCCGGCGCCTCCGGCTGTCCCGACCATTACGCCGACGGCCGCGCGCCCGAAATCCGCAATCCGAAGCTGGCCACCGCCACGCGCGAACTGTGCTACGGCGTGTTCGGCGTCATGCACTCGGGCGTGACGCGCACGCCCCTGTGGTCGGCCGAGCACCTGCGCGCCGAGAACGTCGACGCGGCCAAGGGCCTGAAGCGCGACAACGACTTCCATGCCGAATCGCGCCTGCCGCGCTCCCAGCGCGCCGAACTGTCGGATTACGCACGCAGCGGCTTCGACCGCGGCCACCTGGCGCCGAATGGCGACATGCCGGACCGCCGCACCCAGCGCGAGAGCTTCACGCTGGCCAACATGGTGCCCCAGGACAGCGACCACAACCGCCACATCTGGGCGCCGATCGAAGGCGCGGTGCGCACGATGGCGAAGAAGGAGGGGCAACTTTACGTGATCACCGGTCCGGCCTTCCTCGGTAACAACCTGCGCAAGGTCGGCAACGTGATCGTGCCAAGCCACCTGTACAAGGTGGTGTACAGTCCGCGCCAGAAGGCGGCCGCGGCCTGGTTCACCGAAAACCGCGCCAACGCCGAGATCCACGTGATCCCGGTGGCCGAGCTCGAGCGCATCGTCGGCATCGAATTCCTGCCCTCGCTGAGCCAGAAGCAGAAGGAGCGCATGCTGAAGCTGCCGAAGATCCGCCAGAAAAAGGCGCGCTCGTCGTGAGCGCCGCCATCGCCCAGAAAGGAAGACCATGACCTCTAAGAAGAAAGAGAAAGCCGGCAAGCCCTTCGTGCCGTACGCGAACGAGGCCGACGTCGTGCACGTCGGCGACCTGATGATCGAGAACCGGCTCGATCGCATCACGCTCTCGGGCGACGTCGACCTGACGCTGGACCAGGCCGGCCTGGCGCTGGCGCGCCGCCTGCACGCGCTGCTCGGCGATGTCGTCGGCAAGCTCGAAGGCCAGGACCTGCTGGAACGCCTGCCGCCGCCCGACGTCCAGCAGGTCGACAACCCCTTCAACTGATCCCCTCCGGACGTACGGCGGCGCCGCTTCCTCGCGCCGCCTGCGGTACGCCTGCCTTCCTCCTCCTTTCGCCGAAAGCGCCGATCCAGTCTGGCGCCGTGCGAAATCCAGTTCCCAAAAACCTCATCCGTTTACGAGGGTCAATGGTGCGCTAGCCCCCACCCGTTTGGAGTAAGCTGATCTGGTCTCGCATCAGCGACCTTACGGAGCCACATCCATGGCAGGAAACCCGTCGGAACCAACTGGACAGGATCCCTTGCGGATCCCCGTCGTCGCGGAACAGCTCGCGGTCGGCACCCGGACGGTCGACACCGGACGCGGCGTGCGCGTCCACAAGACCGTGGTCGAGCAGCCGGTCACCATCGACGAGCGCCTCGGGCGCGACGAGGTGGAGGTCAGGCACGTTCCGGTCGACCGTATCGTCGCGCCCGACGAGGCGCCCACCACCCGCCACGATGGCGACACGCTGGTCGTGCCGATTCTCGAGGAAGTGCTGGTGGTCGAGCGCCGCATCCGCATCAAGGAAGAGCTCCATATCACCCGGATCCGCCGCGAGGACCATCACCAGCAGGAACTGGTCCTCAAGGCGGAGCAGGTCAGCGTCGAACGCTTCGACGAATCCGGGACCCCGCCAACGAAATGATTCACCAATGTCTGGAGGAATGATCATGCAACATACCCTGATAGCTGTCTTCGACAACCACAACGACGCCGTCAACGCGCAAAACGAATTGCTGTCCTCGGGCTTTTCGCGCGAGGATGTGCGCCTGTCGCACGGCAACGAGGATCCGTCGATCGCGGCCTCCGGCGCCACCACCACGGCGACCACCACCACCGACGCCGACAACGAGCCGGGCATCGGCACCAGCATCAAGAACTTCTTCAGCGACATCTTCGGCACCGACAACGCCGAGCACCACGCCAAGTACAACACCGCGATCGAACGCGGCAGCCACGTGCTGACCGTGAACACCGACAGCGAGCCGGAAGTCGAGCGCGCCGCGGACATTGTCGAGCGCTACGGCCCGGTCGACATCGACGAGCAGTCGGAAAAATGGGCCAGCGGCGCCGGCATGGGCAACATGAACTCGCCGGGCGCGGGCGTGATGGGCGTCGGCGCCGGCGGCCTGCAGCAGGGCTCCTCGCTGTCGATGCAGTCGGAAAACGACCGCCTGCCGCTGAACCAGCAGTCGCTGAACGATCCGAACCCGATGGGCACGACCTACCAGGAGCCGATGTCCTCCAACGACGAACTGAGCCGCGGCAGCTACGGCGCCGGCAGCGGCAACCTGCAGACCAGCATGGGCTCGAGCACCTCGCTCGGCCAGCAGGGCATGGGCGCGTCGGCGTCGACCTCCGCCTCGTCGCTGCAGGGTTCCTCGCTCGAAGGCTCGGCCGCATCGGGCAGCACCCTGCAGGGATCGGCACTGACCGGCTCGCAGCAGCGCGACACTAGCAGCGCCGCCATCCCGGTGGTGCAGGAACAGCTGAAGGTCGGCAAGCGCGAAGTGCAGCGCGGCGGCGTGCGCGTGTTCTCGCGCGTGGTCGAAACCCCGGTCAACGAGTCGATCGGCCTGCGCGAAGAGCACGTGAACGTGCAGCGCCGCACGGTGGACGAGCCGATCAGCAGCGCGGACAGCACCGCCTTCAAGGAGCAGTCGATCGAGATGCGCGAGACGGCCGAGGAAGCCGTGGTCGAGAAATCGGCGCGCGTGGTCGAGGAAGTCATGATCAACAAGGAAGTGACCCAGCGCGAACAGCAGATCAACGACACGGTGCGCCACACCGAAGTCGAGGTCGAGCAGCTCGGCGCCGGTTCGGCCCGCTCGAGCATGATGAGCGACGACGACTACTACCGCAACCACTTCACCAGCAACTACGGCACCACCGGCGCCTCGTACGACGACTACGCCCCGGCCTACAGCTACGGTTCGGAAATGGCGCGCAACCAGAAGTACAGCGGCCGCAAGTGGGACGACGTCGAGTCCGACCTCTCCAGCGACTGGTCCACCCGCGCCGGCAACAAGGCCGGTTCGACCTGGGAAAAGATGAAGTCGGCGGTGCGTCACGGCTGGGATCGCATGACCACGGACGACGACGATTCCTACTACCGCAACCACTACAACGCCACCTACAGCAGCACCGGCAGCGACTACGACCAGTACAAGCCGGCCTACAGCTATGGTTCGCAGATGCGCAACAGCGACCTGTACCGTAATCGCCCGTGGGACGAAGTCGAACCCGACCTGCGCAGCAACTGGGAGAAGCAGAACGTCGGCAAGACCGGCTCGACCTGGGAAAACATGAAGGCGGCCATCCGTCACGGCTGGGACCGCATGACTTCCTGAGCTGACTGACCCTTGCCGCTGTCCGCCGGCCTGCGCCGGCGGCGCGGTGGGTTTGGCATGAAAGACAACGGGCGCCCGAGGGCGCCCGTTGTGTTGTCGGCGGTGACTGAGCCTCAGCTGCGGCCTGCCGCTTAAGTCCGGCTTACCTCAATTGGATTTGGATAAGCCGGGCTAAACTTTCGCCGTTCTTCTTGCGCCTGTTACTCGGCGAACGCCTGGGCCGCCGGCGTGATCTTCACGTTCTCGGCCTTGATGCCGAGCTTCATGTTGCCGATCGCCTGGTCTTCATCCTGCACCGCCTGCGGCTTGGCCGCGTCGTACTTGATCGGCGAGAAGGCGTCCGACACCAGCGCCTGCTTCAGGCCGGCCGCGTCCTTGGTGATGAAGACCACGGACAGATTCCGCGCCGAGATGTGCTTGCGGATCGCCGCGTTGACGTCGGCCACGTTCAGCTTGGCCAGGCCATCGCGCATCATCTGGGTGAACTCCGGGGTGCCGTACCACTGCGAATCCAGGGCGTAGCCGAGGCGCTGGTCCTGGGTCGCGGTCATCACGAATACGTTCTTCATCAGGTAGTCGCGGGTGGTCTCGAAGTCCTGCTGGCTCATGCCCTTGTCGACCAGCTTGCCCAGTTCCGACAACGCCAGGCGCAGCGCGAAGTGGGCGTTCTGCGGCGCCACCGGACGGATCCAGACTTCGAACAGCTGCGCCTTGCGGCCCAGGTTCGGACGCGGGAAGAAGCCGTACATGCCGCCCGGGAAGGCTTCGATGTAGGCGTAGTCGCCGTAGTTCAGGCCGCGCAGTTCGCGCACGCGCTGGTAGAGCTGGCCGCTCGAAGCGCGGTGCTCGCCCAGCCAGGTCTTGGCCAGCCACAGCGCCGGGAAGTCCGGGTGGCGGCGCGTCACTTCCAGCGGCAGACCGAAGGAGATCGCGGTGGCGCGGGTGTTCTTCTCGATGATCTCGACTTCCAGGCCCTGCGGCTTGCGGCCCTGCGGCACGGCGGTCGCGGGCAGGCCGGCGCCTTGCGGCA
>DOUW01000360.1 GCA_003520365.1 Massilia sp. | reverse complement strand
AGGCGGTCCAGTCGCCGTGCTCGAGATAGCGGCCGTAAGGCGTACGCGTCCAGGCCCACAGAAGCACCCAGGCGAGCGCGCTGGTGCCGAGCAGCAGCGGCACGAACACGCGGTAGTGGCGCGCCAGGCGGGAAGCGCGCGCGGCCGGCGCGCTCATGCCTCGAACACGAAGGTGCTCTGCAGCGCGTTATGGTCGCGCAGGTTCAGGTCGATGCCCAGCTTTTCGTTGCGCGAGCGGTAGACCGGCGCTTTTCCCACGAAGGCAGGCGCGCCCGGCACGGTCGTGAAAATGGTTTCGGTCAGGGTGGTGGTGGCGCCGCTCGGTCCGCGGTAGGGTTCGAGTTCGGCGTAATAGTCTTCGCCGATGGCGAGCTCGCCCTTGCCCTCGTTGACGGTGAAGCGGATCGGCGCGCGCTCGATGGACACCACTTCGCCGATCAGCCTGGCCAGGTCGGCGATCGCGCCGCCCGCCTTGCCGCTGTACACCTTCAGCAAGGCATCCATCTGCAGGTCGCTGGCATCGTCGTCGATGAAGAATGCCACGCGCCAATTGCCCTGCAAGACGTTACCAGGCAGGTAGGATACCGAGGCCAGGGTATGGCCGCTGACGTCGACGCCGTCGATGGCGCCCTTGTCGATGTGCCAGGCGACGATCGCCTGGCAGGTGCCGTGGTCGGGGTCCTCGCCGATCCAGCACGGGCACAGGACCTTGCAGTTGCAGACCTCCAGCAGACGACCTTCCAGACGATAGCTCATGACGACCTCCCCTCGTTGTGGCGGCCGGCGCATCATGCGCGGACCAGCCCGGCGGCGGCGCGCTATCCGGCCTTCATTGACCTGCATCCTTACAAATTAGGACGCCATGCCGGGCCCAGACAAGCGCGGCAAGCCGCGACAGGTATGAGCTAGATCAAAGGTCGGCGGGACATGGAAGCCGGTCCCTGCCCCGTTCATTCGTCGAGCCGCGCCAGGCCGCGCCGCGCCACTTTCCGCGAACGCAGCCAGTCGCGCCCGCCGCGCTCCAGCGCGGCATCGATCACCCCCTGAGGCAGGCTGTAGACCGTGGCCCAGGTGGCGCGGCCGTCGGCGGCGTTGGCCGGAAAACTGTGGGTCTCGATCGGCCAATGATATTTGCGCTTCAGGGTGCGCACGATGGCGGCCAGGGTCACGCGGCCCTGCAGCGGTTCGGCTCCGGTCTGGTCTTCGTTCGACAGCAGCACCGCCAGCACGGCGCCGCGCGCGGTCAGGGGACCGGGGAAAGTGGGAAGTTTGCTCGGCATCCCGGCATTCTAGCCGGGTTCGCCGGCAGGCAGCCCGGACTGCTGTTCCCTCCCCTGTTACTCCACCACCCCGGCCCGCTCCAGCATCGCATGCAGCAGCACGTTGCAGCCCGCTTCCAGGTGGTCGGGCCTGGCGTCCTCGATCTCGTTGTGGCTGATGCCGTCCTTGCAGGGCACGAAGATCATGCCGGACGGGGCGACGCGCGCCGCGTAGATGGCGTCGTGTCCGGCGCCCGAGACTACGTCCATGGTCGAGTAGCCCAGCTTCTCGGTGGCCGCGCGCACGGCGTTCACGCAGTCCGGATGGAAGGGGCAAGGCGGATAGTAGGAGACGCGCTCGATCTCGATAGCCAGGCCGGTCCGCTCGCGCGTCCTGGCGACGAAGGCAAGCATCTCTTCGTGCATGGTGTTCAGCAGTTCGTCGCTCACGTTGCGCAGGTCGATGCTGAACTTGACCTGGCCCGGGATCACGTTGCGGCTGTTCGGGAACACCTGCACCATGCCGACCGTCCCGCGGCCGTAAGGCGGGTAGCGGTTCGCGATCGCCACGGTTTCCTGCATGATGGTGGTGGCCACTTGCAGCGCGTCGCGGCGCAGGCCCATCGGGGTCGGACCGGCGTGGGCTTCCATGCCACTGACCGTGCAGTCGTACCACGACAGCCCCATCACGGCCGGCACCACGCCGATCACCTTGTCGGCATCCTCCAGCACCGGCCCCTGCTCGATGTGGGTCTCGAAGTAGGCGCCGATCGGGTGCCGGCCCGGCTCTTCCTCGCCCAGGTAGCCGATCCGTTCCAGTTCCTCGCGCACGGTCTTGCCGTCGACGTCCTTCGCCGCGTAAGCGGTCTCCAGGCTGAAGGCGCCGCAGAACACGCCGGAACCCATCATGACCGGCACGAAGCGCGAGCCTTCCTCGTTGGTCCAGAAGGCGACCTCGATCGGCGCTTCGGTCACGATGCCGTTGTCGTTCAGGGTGCGCACCACTTCCAGGCCGGCCAGCACGCCGTAGTTGCCGTCGAACTTGCCGCCGGTGGGCTGGGTGTCGACGTGGCTGCCGGTGACGATCGGGGCGAGACTGGCGTTGCGGCCTTCGCGGCGCATGAAGACGTTGCCGATCCGGTCGACCGTGACCGTCATGCCGGCCTCGCGTCCCCACTGGACCACGAGGTCGCGGCCCTGGCGGTCGAGGTCGGTCAGGGCGAGGCGCTTGACGCCGCCCTTGTCGGTGGCGCCGATTTTCGCCAGCTCCATCAGGGAGTGCCACAGGCGTTGGCCGTTGATGCGCAGGGTGTCGGGCATGGTGTTCTCCATTGGTGTCGCAGCGATCAAGGAACAGATCGCAGTACGGTTTGCATGCGATTGTTGAACGCGTGGACGGCATAGCCGTCCACCCTACGGGTCNNTCCCCCCTACGGGTCAAGCGAATGCGGTGCGGCCGGTCAGGCGAACGCGGGGCGGTCGACGTGGCGGCCGGCGCCCTCCTCGGCGCGCAGGTCGCCGCGCTCGAAGACCAGCTTGCCGGCGGCGACCGTGTGGGTCGGGATGCCGCGCACGGTGCGGCCCTCGAACACGTTGAAGCCGCCCTTGGCGAACTGGGTCTTGCTGGAGATCGTGCGGGTGCCGTTCGGGTCCCAGACCACGATGTCGGCGTCGGCCCCCACGGCGATCACGCCCTTGCGCGGGTACATGTTGAAGATCTGGGCGGCATTGGTGGAGGTCACGCGCACGAATTCCGAGGGCTTCAGGCGGCCGCTGTTGACGCCGGCGTCCCAGACGACCGCCATGCGTTCCTCGACGCCGCCGCAGCCGTTCGGGATGCGCGTGAAGTCGTCCTTGCCGGCCGCCTTCTGCTCGGCGCAGAAGGTGCAGTGGTCGGTCGCGGTGGTGTGCAGGTTCCCGCCGCGCAGGCCCTGCCAGAGCGCGTCCTGGTGATGGCGGCTGCGAAACGGCGGGCTCATGACGTGGCCGCGTGCGTAGTCCTCGTCCTCGCTCTGGTAGACGCTGTCGTCGATCACCAGGTGGCCGGCCAGCGCCTCGCCGTAGACGCGCTGGCCCTTGGCGCGGGCGCGCACGATGGCGTCCAGCGATTCGGCGCAGGACACGTGCACGATGTAGATCGGCGTGCCGAGCACGTTGGCGATCGCGATCGCGCGGTTGGCCGCTTCAGCCTCCACCTCGGGTGGACGCGAGAGCGGATGGGCTTTCGCGCCGCGGATGCCCTTGGCCAGCAGCTCCTGCTGCAGCTGGAACACCAGTTCGCCGTTCTCGGCGTGCACGGTCGGAATCGCGCCCAGCTCCAGCGCGCGGCGGAAGCTCTTCACCAAGGTCTCGTCGTCGGCCATGATCGCGTTCTTGTACGCCATGAAGTGCTTGAAGCTGTTCACGCCGTGCTCGCGCACCAGGGTGCCCATCTCGGCGTGCACCGAGTCGTCCCACCAGGTCACGGCCACGTGGAAGGTGTAGTCGGCGGCGGCCTTGCGCGCCCAGCCGCGCCAGGTGCGCCAGGCGTCGAGCAGCGACTGCTTCGGGTCGGGAATGACGAAGTCCATGATGGTCGTGGTGCCGCCCGCCAGGCCGGCCGCGGTGCCGGTGAAGAAGTCGTCGGCCGTCACCGTGCCCATGAAGGGCAGCTGCATGTGGGTGTGGGTGTCGATCCCGCCCGGCATCACGTACAGCCCGCCCGCATCGATTACCGTGGCGTTGGCCGGGGCGTCGATGCTCTCGCCGACGGCCACGATCTTGTCGCCGTAACAGAGCACGTCGCCGCGGAAGGCACGGTCGGCGTTCACGATGGTGCCGCCACGGATAATCGTCGTCATGGACACTCCTTGTCAGGTTGGATAGTTGTTCGCCCTGTTGGCCCTGCCGTTCACGGTCACCGGCGCGGTGCGGCCCTTCATCATCAGGCCGTACACGATCGCCGCGATCACCACGCCGACGAACCAGGCATAGGTATAGATGGTCTTGAAGGTCTCGCTCACCTCCGGGAACGAGGCCGGCAGCGCCGCGTTCAGGAAGCCCGGGATGTTCGGCAGCACGCCGGCCGCGAAGGCCACGACGGCGGCGACGTTCCAGCCGCCCTTGTACGAGTAGCTGCCGCCTTCGCGGTAGAGCTGGTCGACGTCGAGCGTGGTCTTGCGGATGAAGTAGTAGTCGACGATCATGATGCCGGCGATCGGCCCGAGCAGCGCCGAGTAGCCGGTCAGCCAGATGAAGATGTAGTTCTGGGTCGATTCGAGGATCTTCCAGGGCATCATGGCCAGCGCGATGCCGGCGGTGATGTAGCCGCCGACGCGGTAGGAGATGCGCTTCGGCGACAGTGCCGAGAAGTCATAGGCCGGGCCGACCAGGTTGGCGGCCAGGTTGACGCTGGCGGTGTCGATCAGGAGGATCAGCAGGGCCACCAGCACGGCCACGCCGGTCATGCGGCTGGCCACGTCGACCGGGTCCCACAGGGCTTTGCCGTAGAGGACGATGGTGGCCGAGGTGACGGTCACGGCCAGCGCCGCGAGCAGGCCCATGGGCAGCGGCAGGCCGAGGGTCTGGCCGACCACCTGGTCGCGCTGGGTCTTGGCGAAGCGGGTGAAGTCGGGGATGTTCAGCGCCAGCGTGGCCCAGTAGCCGATCATGGCGGTCAGCGACGGCCAGAATACGGACCAGAACAGGCCGGCCTTCGGACCGCCTTCGACGAAGGCGGAAGGCTGGGCCAGCAGCGGGCCGAAGCCGCCGACCTTGTCGTACACCCACCACAGCAGCAGGAAGCAGATCGCGATCTTCAAGGGCGCGGTATAGGTCTCGAGCTTCCTGATCGACTCCATGCCGTGCACGATGAAGTACATCTGGATCGCCCAGAAGCCCAGGAAGCAGGCCAGCTGGCCGCCGTTGATGCCCAGGCCCGGCAGCGCGTCGCCGCCGATCGGGGCGCCCAGCAGCACGCCGAGCAGGGTATAGATCATGCTGCCGCCGAACCAGGTCTGGATGCCGTACCAGCCGCAGGCGACGACCGCGCGCAGGAAGGCCGGAAGCCGGGCGCCGCGCGTGCCGAAGGAGGAGCGCGCCAGCACCGCGTAGGGAATGCCGTACTTGGTGCCGGCGTGGCCGATCAGGAGCATCGGCACCAGCACGATCACGTTCGCCAGGAACACCGTCACCACCGCCTGCCAGGCAGACATGCCGCTTTCGATCAGGCTCGATGCGAGCATGTAGGCGGGAATGCTGATCACCATCCCGACCCAGAGCGCGGCGAAGTGATACCAGCGCCAGGTGCGCTGTGCGACGCCCGTCGGGGCGAGGTCGTGGTTCCAGAGGTCTTGGCTGGCGTCTTGTGGTGCGGTCACAGTGGGTTTCTCCAATAAGTTGCTGTTGCAACCCAGTGTAGCGCAAACGTACGTACGGGCGCGATGGGCAAAACCCGCGCCCGCAAGGCGTTCACGCCGGCAGCGCGGCCGCCAGAGGCGCCAGGATCGGCGCTTCGGCCGG
>DOUW01000361.1:197-11069 GCA_003520365.1 Massilia sp. | reverse complement strand
GCTGCGGGCGGCCGCGCAGCAGGCGCAGGACGAAGCCGGCCGGGCCGGTCTCGTACCAGTGACGCACGCCACGGCGCGGCTGGCCCATCGCCTGCGTCAGGCGGTCCAGCATGATGGCCAGCACCACGATGCCGAGGCCGCCGACGGTTGCCAGGCCCATGTCCAGGCGGCCGATACCGCGCAACACCATCTGGCCCAGGCCGCCGACCGCGATCATCGAGGCGATCACCACCATCGACAGCGACAGCATCAGCGACTGGTTGATGCCGGCCATGATCGAGGGCATCGCCAGCGGGAACTGCACCCGGGTCAGCAACTGCCAGGGCGAAGCACCGTACGCGCGCGCCGCTTCGATCAGGTCGGGCCGCACCTGGCGGATGCCGAGATTGGTCAGGCGCACCAGCGGCGGCAGCGCGAACACGATGGTCACGATCACGCCGGGCGCATTACCGATACCAAACAGCATGACCACCGGCACCAGGTAGACGAAGGCGGGCGTGGTCTGCATCGCATCGAGCAGCGGGCGCAGGATGTTCTGTGCACGGTCGTTGCTGGCCAGCAGGATCCCCAGGGGCAGGCCGATCACCAGGCAAAAGGCGAGCGAGGTCAGCACCAGCGACAGGGTGATCATCGCTTCCGGCCAGACGCCCAGCACGGAGAGCCCCAGCAGCGCCAGCACGGTGCCGACGGCCAGGGTGCGGGTGGTGAACTGCCAGGCCAGCAGGCCAATGATGGCGATCACGACCAGTGCCGGTGCGGCCAGCAGCACCTGGCTGGCGCCGTTCAGGGTCGCGTCGATCGGCGCGCGCACGGCCTGGAACAGCGGACGGAAATGCTCGACGACCCAGCCCAGGCCATCGTTGATCCAGGATTGCAGCGGCAGCGAGCCGTCGACAAGTTGGGACAGGTGGAAGCCGCCGGCATGCTCGGGCGCGACGGCCGGCTTGGCGGCATCGAGCCAGGCGGTGTCGCTCGGGGGTGCCGGCAGCCAGGGATTGACCTCGGCGGCCTGCTGGGTGGCCTGCTGGGCGGCCTGCTCCACTGCCGGCGTGTTTGTCATGTCCGCGGCCATCTCTGCCGCCGCTTCGACGCCATGGGTGCTATTCGGATTCATGGGTGTCCTTTCTGTGTCTGTTGCTCGGCAATGGGGGGCGTGTCGCGGTCGAGGAATTTCAGCAAGGTCGTCTTGCTGATGGCGCCGCGGAAGCTGCCGTCGCTGCCGACCACCGGCACCGCGTACGGCAGTTGCGCCACCTGGCCGAACAGGCCGGCAACCGGCTCGTCCGCATGAATGGTCTGCACGTCCGGCAGGTAGGCATGCGCCAGGCCCAGCGGTCCGACGTGGCCGTCGAGGGCGCTGCGCAGCGAATCGGCCGACACCACGCCGAGGAATTCGCGCTTGGGGCTGACGACGTAGGCATAGGCCCGGTCCTGCTCCTCCAGCATCGACAGCGCGGCGCGCGAGCCGCGGGTCGGCGATTCGGAGACCACGATCTGGCTCTTGCGGGCGATATCGCCGGCCTTGAACACGGCCGCGGCATCGACGCCATGCACGAAGTTGCGCACGTAGTCGTTGGCCGGCTTGCGCAGGATCTCTTCCGGCGTGCCCACCTGCACCACGTGGCCATCCTTCATGATCGCGATGCGGTCGCCGATGCGCATGGCTTCGTCGAGGTCGTGCGAAATGAAGACGATGGTGCGGCGTTTGACCTGCTGCAGGCGCAGCAGTTCGGACTGCATCTCCGTGCGCATGATCGGGTCGAGCGCGGAAAATGCCTCGTCCATCAGCAGGATCGACGGGTCGGACGCCAGCGCGCGCGCCAGGCCCACACGCTGCTGCATGCCGCCCGACAGTTCGTCCGGATAGCTGGCGCCATAGCTGGCCAGGCCGACCTGCTCCAGCGCCTGCCGGGCCAGTTCGTGGCGCTCGGCCTTGGGAATGCCGGCCAGCTCCATGCCGAAGGCGGTGTTGTCGAGCACGGTCAGGTGCGGCAGCAGCGCGAACGACTGGAACACCATGCTGATGTCCTTGCGGCGCAGCGCACGCAACTGCGCGTCCGGCAGCGTGTTGATGTCGTTGCCCTCGACCAGGATGCGGCCGGCGGTGGGCTCGATCAGGCGGTTGAGCATGCGCACCAGGGTCGACTTGCCCGAACCGGACAGGCCCATGATGACGAAGATCTCGCCCGCTTCGATCGTGAAGCTGGCGTCGAACACGCCGATCGTGCACCCGGTCTGCGCCAGGATGTCCTGCTTGCTGGCGCCCTGGCGGACGAGCTCGAGCACCGCGTCCGGCTGGTCGCCGTACACTTTGAAGACATGGTCGATGACGATTTGTTTTGCCACGTTGTGGTTCTCCTTCGATTGTGCGAATGGATGACACCTGCAGCAGGGTCTGCGGGCTTCCGGCGGGAATCGACGCACCCCGGGCCGTCGGCGATCCCGCGGCGCGGGGCGCGCGCAGGCGACGGACAGGGAGGGACCCGCTGGTCCGGCGCAGCGCTGCCGGTGCTGGGTGTCATGTGCGTGTCTGAAAGAGGCTGGGTTACAGGACTTTCAGGCACGCTGGCGCCATGCAAGGCAGGGCACCGGAATGGTCGACGAACGATGCGTCGAACGATCTTGATGTGGGCGCAAGGCCCAAGGGTTATTTTCCATGCCAGGCATGGAAAACAGGGAATACCGCTTACTACTAGGTATTTTTGTTTTAAAGAGAGGCAGAACTATAGCAAAAAGATATATCGATGTCAACTAGCATTTCACTTGGGAACGTGCTAGCAATATTTACGCACCTCCTCCACCAGCACTCGCCGCAGCCTCGCTGGTGTTACTTTAACATGCAATTAAGATAACTTCCTCTTGCCGGCGATTCAATTGTGCGCTGCCTGCAATGCAACAAGCTGCGCCCCCCTCCCGGCACGGAACGCTCCGCCCCTCGCCGGGAAGCCGGGCCACAGGCTGCTGCTGTCTTGGCGCTCTAGCCCGGATCGGCCTCGTCAAATGGTGGGGTGCGGTCCGTTGCCAGCAATTCGCCAGGATTGCACGGCCTCTTACAAATGGTTTCGACTGAAACGTTTACGCGCTATCGTGCGCGCCCCTCCAGCAAGTAGGCTAATGGGCTCGGCAGGTCCACGGCCGCCGATCGCCATTTCTTCAAACGGAGTTTTCCTTGTCCGAAACTAAAGTTTCCCATCCGGAGACGGTCATCAAAATCATCGGTGTCGGCGGTGCCGGCGGCAACGCCGTCAACCACATGGCATCGAGCGGACTGTCCACTTTCGAATTCATTTGCGCGAATACCGACGCGCAGGCCCTGTCGAAGACCCAGACCGAAAAGCGCATCCAGCTCGGCGAAAGCGGCCTGGGCGCCGGCAGCGACCCCATGGTCGGGCGCGAAAGCGCCACGCGCGAACGCGCCCTCCTCGCCGAGGCGCTCAAGGGCGCCGACATGGTCTTCATCACCGCCGGCATGGGCGGCGGCACCGGCACCGGCGCCGCCCCCGTGATCGCCGAAGTGGCGCGCGAACTGGGCATCCTGACCCTGGGCGTGGTGTCGAAACCCTTCGACTTCGAAGGTCCGCGCCGCATGCGCGTGGCCGAGGAAGGCATCGCGACCCTGGCGCGTTGCGTCGACTCGCTCATCATTGTCCTGAACAGCCGCCTCGAGGAAGTCCTGGGCGAGGATGTCACGCAAAAACAGGCGTTTGCCGCCGCCGACGAGGTGCTCAGCAAGGCGGTGACCGGGATCGCGGAAATCATCAGCGTGCCCGGCATGGTCAACGTCGATTTCGAGGACGTGCGCACCGTGATGCGCCAGACCGGCATGGCGATGATGGGCTCGGCCGAACACGCCGGCGACGACCGTGCCGTGAAGGCGGCCGCCGAGGCGATCGCGTGTCCCCTGCTCGATGGCGCCAACCTGCGCGCCGCGCGCGGCGTGCTGGTCAACATCGCCGCGTCCGAGGAAACCTTGAAACTGCGCGAAACCAAGCTCGTGATGAACGCGATCTGCGCCCAGACCAACGACGACGCCATCATCAAGTTCGGCGCGGTCTTCGACGACACGCTGGGCGACGCCATGCGCGTGACGGTGGTCGCCACCGGCCTGAACCGCCCCAGCGACTTCCCGCCCGGCGCCAGGCGCGCATCGATACCGCGCCCCGGCGCCCAGCCACAGTCGGTCCTGCGCCAGAATGCGATGCATGTGCCGACGCGGCCAACGTCCGGGCAGCACGAGATGCGCTCGGCGTCCCTGTCGCGCCAGTCCGCCTCGCCCCCCGGCGAGGATGGGCAGTAGCGCCAGCGGCGCGTTGCCGACCGGCCCAGCCCCGGCCGGTCAGCGCATCAGGCCCTTGATCACGTCGGCGCCGAAACCCATTTTCTCGTAGTGCGCCTCGCACATCGCGATGTAGTCGTGGACATCGAAATGGCCCGCCGAATTGCCTTGCTCGTCGAGCCAGATCAGCGGTCCGCTCACGATGAAGAACACGCGCATCGGCTCTTCGTGCTCGAAGGCGACCAGGGTATGGCCCTCGCCCGGCGTTTCGTAGACGAAGTCGCCCTTCGTCGCGGTCCAGTCGTGCTCCAGGTAGCCCCATTTTCCCGAGATGGTGTAGGCGAACACTTCGTGCGGATGGTAGTGGCGGTTGACCAGCCCGGCCTTCTTCGCCATCAGGATGTCGCACCACTTGTTCGCCGACGGCGAGATCCAGAGCGGGCGCGACGACACGGTGTCGGTGAACGGAACGTAGAGCCGTTCGTCCTCGGACGCGGCATTCGCAATGAATGCCTCGGGAAGCGCGTGCGGCTTGAACGGGTTGGCGATCGGATTCAGGTCGCGCCAGAATTCGTTGGTGGCCTTGTCTACCATCGGAGTCTCCTGCTTGGTGAGGTTGGATGAAGGAACATCCAATATAGCGCCTGTCGCGGCCCGATGATTGACTGAGCGGGACATGAATCGGGCGACTGACGCACCGTCGGCCCCGCAAATCCGGCCGGGCGTGCTATGTTTGCGGGAGTACGCTGCGAACCGCCATGGAAGCGGCAGCGACCGATGGAGACGACCCGATGCGCGCGCGTTCACCCTGTGATTCCCCCTGCACCACCCATGCCTCGACGGCGCCGGTGGCGCCTGGCGACCGGCTGTCCTACTGGGACAGGTATAACGCCGCTGCGCTGGTCGGCCTGCGCACTACGTCGCCGTCCCCGGGCGGCCTGCTCGCGCGCCAGACCAACGTCGCGCTTGCGGCCATGCGCCTCGCCGACATTGCAGGCAATGCGCACGCAATCGAGCGCAGCGCGCGCCTGGCCGGCATGTATCCGAAGGACGCGGTATTCGCCTGCCATCTGGTGCAGGGCACCGCAGTCTTTATCCAGGGCGGCGAGCAGTTCGCGCTGGCCGCCGGCGACACCATCGTCTACGACACGCGCCGCCCCTACACCCTGGCCTTCCTCTCCGACATGCGGCAATTCCTGGTCGACATCCCGGCCGCCGAGCTGGACGCATACTGGGGCCTGCGCGTGGACGACCTGCCCTTGACGATCGCTCCGCATGGCGGCGTCGGCGCCGCGCTCGGCGCCGAGTTGCGGCGCACCTTGCGCGGCTATCTGCGGGCGCCCACGCCGGAAAGCAGCATCACCCTGCCGGCCTGCACCCACACCGTGCTGCGGACCATGGCGCAGTCGCGCCTGCGCGGTCCCGATGCCCTGCCCCAGTCGCTGCTGCACGTCCTCGCCGCCAGGATGCACGTCGCCCGGCGCCTGCGCGACCCCGATCTGAGCCCGCACGACGTGGCCAGGGCCACCGGGGTCTCGGTACGCCACCTGAACCGCCTGTTCGCACGGGAAGGCAGCTCGCTGGCCGAGCATATCTGGGCGCAGCGGGCGGCGATGGCGTATCGCGACCTGGTACACCCCGGCGCACAGCCCGCGGCCATCGGCGAGATCGCGTTGCGCTGGGGGTTTTCCAGCCCGGCGCACTTCTCCCGGACCATCGCGGCGGCCTACGGGGCGGCGCCGTCGGCGCTGCGCAGGAAGGCGCAGGGTGAGGCGGCGTGAACGCATCACATCAACCAAGGAGACCGACATGCACATCCCCTCCATGCAAGACCGGGTCAGCGCCGACGAGTGGCAACTGCGCTGCGACCTGGCCGCCTGTTACCGGCTGGTTGCGCTGTACGGCTGGACCGACCTGATCTTCACCCACATCAGCGCCCGGGTTCCCGGACCCGAACACCACTTCCTGATCAACCCCTACGGCATGATGTTCGACGAGATCACGGCCTCGTCGCTGATCAAGGTCGATCAGGACGGCAACAAGCTGTCCGAGTCGACCTTGCCGGTCAACCGCGCCGGGTTCGTCATCCACAGCGCCATCCACGCCGCGCGCGACGATGCGCAGTGCGTGATCCACACCCACACCCGCGCCGGCGTGGCAGTCAGCGCCCAGCGCGACGGGGTGCTGCCGATCTCCCAGCAATCGACCTTCGTGCTCGCCTCGCTGGCGTATCACGATTACGAGGGCGTGGCGCTGCACGACGCCGAGAAGCCGCGGCTGCAGGACGACCTGGGGACCGCCAATTTCCTCATGCTGCGCAACCATGGCCTGCTGACGGTCGGCGCCAGCATCGCCGACGCCTTCCTGTCGATGTACATTTTCGAGAGCGCCTGCCAGATCCAGCTGGCCGCCCAGGCGGGAGGCGGCGAACTGCGCATGATCGCACCGGACATCCTGGCCGGCACCGCCGAATCGATGCGGGTCCAGACCGCGGGGCTGGGCGGCGCCTTCGCCTGGCCCGCGCTGCTCCGCAAGCTCGAGCGGGTGGACGACAGCTACCGCTCGTAAGCGATCCTGACAATACGATCAGGGGACAGGCGTGAACGGTTCGTCACGCTGGCGAAAGGTCTTGCCTCAGCGCGCGAACGGATACCCCGGGCGGTGCATGCGGAACAACTGTGCGGGAGTGATCTCGAAATAGTCGGCAGGCCCGCCGCCGCGCAGGATGTGCCCGGCGCCGGCGGTATCGTAGATGCCGTCCTTCAGCAGCTGGCGGGCGATATGCACGCCCACCACTTCGCCCAGCACCAGCCGGTTGCCGGTATCGGCGCCCGTGGTCGTTTGCAGCGCAATCACCTGGGTGACGCGGCATTCGAAGGCCACTGGCGACTCCGCCACGCGCGGCGTCTGCACGACGCGCGCGGGTGCCGGCGTCAAGCCAGCCAGCGCGAATTCGTCGACCTCCGGCGGCGCCGGCGCGCAGCTGAGGTTCATGGCCTCGGCCAGCGGACGGGTGGCGAGGTTCCATACGAACTCGCCGGTCGCCTCGATATTGTTGAGCGTGTCCTTGCGCCCCTGGCTGGAGAAGCCGATGATGGGCGGGACGTAGTTGAAGGCGTTGAAGAAGCTGTAGGGGGCCAGGTTCAGGACGCCGTCGGCGCTGCGGCTCGATATCCAGCCGATCGGCCGCGGCCCGACGATGGCATTGAAGGGGTCGTGCGGCAGCCCATGGCCGTGCGCGGGTTCGTAGAAGTGGTAGTCCTGACTCACGTGAGCAATCCAATGTAAATGGCAGACGGGCCATTGTGCCAAAGGATGCGATTCGTTGTCGGGCGCGGCCGCCGGGTCTTGCGTCGGGGCGCCGCATGCGGGCGGACAGCACATGTATTTTTGGATGCGTACCTAGAAATCGAAGCTGGCTTCGATGGCGGCACCGGGCGAATAAACGCCGCCGCCGTTACGCGCAATCAGTGCTTCCTTCAGGACGACGAGAATCTCGCCGCGCTCCGGCGTCAGGTGCGCAGGGTTCACTGCCTCCCGCGAGACTGCCCGGATCTCTCGTCGATCCCAAGTTCGTCCACGATGCTGGCACGAAGAGCGGCGACACTACTGGAGCGACACTGACCACCACTTCGAACGACAGTCGCTACTGTCGGTGGAGAAGGAAATGGCTCGTTAATCACCTCGAATTCAGGACGCACGTGTCGTTTGCTGATCAAGGCAACACCCAAGCCAGATGACACGCCCGACAAGATCCCCGATGTGCTGCTACAGGTCAGAATGGTTTCCAGATTGACTTCTCGATGGTGTTTTGCGTCCATCGCCCATTCGCGATAAAAGCATTCGTCATCGAATGCCAAAAATGGTACAGGCTTCTTATAGTCCAACTGCAGATCGGGACTCTTTATCCAGAATAGCGGCTCCTTGAACAGCATCGTGTCCGAGGTTTGCACCCTGTTTTCAAAGAGTTGAAAAACGCCGATATCCAGCATTCCTTCTTCAAGCTGATCTTCGATACGCAGACTCTGGCCAGTAATGGTATGGACGCGCACCTCCGGGTACAAGCGCATGAATCGGCCCAGTATGCGAGCCAGCCCTGCGTTTGTCACATCCTCGGTCATGCCGAGACGAATCTTTCCGTGCAATGCTTGTTTCGTCAGGCTGAGCAGCGCTTCGTCATGCAGGGCCAGGATTCTCCGGCCATAGATGAGGAGCTTTTCCCCCTCGCGCGTGAACACGGAGGTGCTGGACGTGCGATCCAGCAGCGCACACCCCAAGCTTGCCTCGAGCCGCTTGATCTTGTGGGAAACCGCCGATTGCGAGAGCGCGAGCCGCGCTGCCGCCCGGGTAACGCCTCCATGATCCGCGATCGCGCACAAGGCCTCCAGGCTTCCAATGTCGAGCTTACTCATACCCTCGAAATGACAGAATCCGATTGAACGATCTTAACTATTCATTGGCGTCATGTCCAGGCGGACGCTAGGATGAGTACTCAGATGAAGGAACGCTATGGAATCTATTGCAAATCGTCATGTGTTAATCGAAAACAACCGTATTGCTTATGGAGTGTACGGAGAGGGGGACCCGGTTGTCTTGCTGCATGGAACACCATCATCGTCCTTGATTTGGCGGAATATCGTTCCTCACCTGGTCGAGGAAGGATACAAGGTGCATGTATTCGATCTCCTTGGATATGGACATTCCGAGCGTCCATGGGATCCGGCAGTCGACACATCAATTTCGGCCCAAGTGCCGATCCTGGAAAAGCTCCTGGATTATTGGGGGCTCGCCGACACACACCTTGTTGCCCACGATATCGGTGGCGGTATTGCACAGCGCTTGGGGATTTTTGCGCCCCACCGATTACGCACGCTGACAATGATCGACGTAGTGAGTTACGACAGCTACCCATCGAAGCGAACGAAAGCACAAATCGAAGCAGGCCTGGAAGCCTTGGTCAAGGTACCGAACGACATCCATCGTGAGCATTTTCGGGAATGGCTGGAGTCAGCAGTAGTCGATAAGGAATCATTCCATACAGACGCGCTCGAGACCTATCTTTCCTTTATCTCGGGCGACATCGGGCAAGGCAGTCTCATCCAGCACCAGATTCGACACTACGACCCTAAGCACACGATGGCGATCGCCGATCGGATGCACGAACTTGGTCGCATCCCGGTAAAGCTGATCTGGGGTGAAAACGATGCCTGGCAGGTCAGCGATTGGGCGCATCGACTCAAGGATGCCATTCCTGGTTCCGATTTGACGCTTGTCGGTGAGGCAGGTCATTTCTCGCTGGAAGATAAGCCTGAAGAGATCGCCAAACTGATCGTCGAGTTTCTTTCGAAGTCCCGTAGCACGTAGTCTCCCGGCATCTTACTGATATCAGACGGACGGACCGGGCCGAGTATTGCGCCCTGCCCGCCCAGGCCGCGCGGGTAGTCACGGCTGCCGGGACTCATGCGGCCTCGGGGAAGGCGTCCCTCAGCAGCTCTTCCGTATGCGCAAACAGCGCCATCTCGACCGCATACACCGGCATCGGCGTGCCAGCAGGCCCGATGCGCTCGCCGACCGCCTTGCACAATCCCAGGTAGGCCGGTCCCGTTCGCACACTTCCGGCGGACATAGTCCGCAACGATGTCGGTCAACACCTGCATTCCGGTTTCCTTCGATTCAAGATTCAGATGAGGCCCACCCGCGCCGGCCAGCTCCTTGCGCAATGGCGCGGGGGCGCAGGGCGGCTGCCGGTCGATGGCCATCAGAAGTCTTCCGCCCAGCGTTCCCAGAAACCGGGTTCGTCATGCGCGGCATTCTCCATCGCGTAATCGAGCGGCATGACGTAGAAGCGTACGCCGGCATGCCGCATCGTCCCGTCCGGATGCTCCAGGTAGTCGCGCAACGCGCAGTACCCCGGCAAGGCCTCGTCGTAGGGAACGTCCAGGTAGACCTGGCCGAGATAGGGGACCATCCGCGACGGATCGGCGAACGGACCACAGCGGGTCCAGGGCACGCCGTGCGCGTCGAGCCAGGACAGCAGCTCGGCGCGCACCCGGTCGTCTTCGAAGCGGTATTCGCGCCACTCCCTGAAGGGCTGCGGATGGAACTCGAGGTAGAGGGCGTCGCGCCCCTTCTTGCGCGCGATCGCGTCGATGTGCTGGATCAGTACAGGCATGTGTGTCCGGGCCGCGGGCCGGCGGCCATAGGTGTTTGTTTAGAATGTCATGTTAGCAAATAATTGCCATCAAGAAATCGCCGCAGGTGGCGCCGACAGCCGTGCGCTGCCATAGACAAGCGTGCGCGGCGCCGCGGGCGATTGTGCATGCACCAGCTCGCCGATCGCGGCGGCGATCTTCTGGCCGCCCTGGGCGGACGGCTCGATTGGCGACGAAGAGGCGTAATCGCCCGGGTCGGCGCACACCACGCGCAGGTCGAGCACCGGCAAACGCCGCAGCACCGCCTCGCGCACGATCACGTCGTTGAATGGCGCCAGCGCGGTGCGCAGGCCGGGCGAAAGGCCGGGCACGGCATCGTAGATCGTCGCCACCGCCACCGGACTGGTCTGCGCGAACAGCAGGTCCAGCATGTGGAGGTAGGCG
>DOUW01000361.1:0-166 GCA_003520365.1 Massilia sp. | reverse complement strand
CCTGCCACGCCGCCAGCAGTTCGGCCGCCTCGAGCACCGTGCCGACCTGCGAATGCATCGCGCCGACCAGGCCCAGCACGTCGTTGCCGCCACAGCTGACCACCAGCCAGTCGGCCGGAACGGGCAGCTCGCGCAGGCGCCCCCCCTGCGCCGCCATGTCCTCGAT
>DOUW01000362.1 GCA_003520365.1 Massilia sp. | reverse complement strand
TGGGCCAGCCCGGTGCGGGCACAAGCAGCGGCGGCCGTCGCCGCAAGGAGGCTGCGCAGGACATCACGGCGCGCAAGGGTCATGTCCGGCCTTTCGGGCGTGCTGGAACAGGTTGAAGAAGTTTTCGCTGGTGCGGTCGGCCACTTCGCGCAGCGGCAGGCCCTTCAGGTTGGCGATGAACTCGGCCACGTGCGGCACATAGCCCGGCTCGTTCATCTTGCCGCGGTAAGGCACCGGCGCCAGGTAGGGCGAATCGGTCTCGACCAGGATGCGCTCCATCGGCACCGCGCGCGCCACTTCCTGCAGCTCTTTCGCGCTCTTGAAGGTGACGATGCCGGAGAACGAAATATAGAAACCCATCTCGATGGCGGCCTCGGCCACCGCAAGCGACTCGGTGAAGCAGTGCATGACGCCGGCCACGCCGCCCGCCGCCACGCCCGCGCCCTCTTCCTTCAAAATGCGGATGGTGTCCTCGCTGGCCGAGCGCGTGTGGATGATCAAGGGTTTGCGCGTCTCGCGCGAAGCGCGGATGTGGGTGCGGAAGCGCTCGCGCTGCCATTCGAGGTCGCCCTCGAGGCGGTAATAGTCGAGGCCGGTTTCGCCGATGGCGACGATCTTCGGATGGTCGGCCAGCTCCACCAGTTGCTGCACGGTGGGTTCGGGCGTGTCCTCGTAGTCGGGGTGCACGCCGACCGAGGCGTAAATGTGGGGATACTGCTCGGCCAGCGCGAGCACGCCCGGAAAATCGGGCAGGTCGACCGAGACGCACAGCGCGTGCGTGACCTGGTTCTCGGCCATCTTGGCCAGGATCTCGGGCATGCGCGCGGCGAGTTCGGGGAAATTGATGTGGCAGTGGGAATCGATGTACATGCCGACATTGTAAGGGCAGCCGACAGAGCGCGCCACGCGGGGTGGCGCTTCAGCTTTTCGTAGGGTGGGTACTTGTACCCACGCGGCTGTACTGCCGCACATTCGCGCTATGCCCTCCTGCCGCTATCAGGCGAGGGATCGCGGTTCCCGAAACGAGAAACTGCGCAGCGACGCCATGTCCGCATAAGGTGGGTACGAGTACCCACCCTACGAAAACTACCGGCGCCACAATTCCCGGGTGACCGGGAAAGATCCGGTGCGGTCCGCATCCGTACGACCGCGTGGACACAGGTGCCCACCCTACGACAGCGCCAATATTGGTCGATTCTTCGGCCCACAAACAAAAAGAGCGGCCGCAGCCGCTCTTTCCGCTCTCTCCTTACGCAGGCAAGATTACGCCGCGTTCTTGCGACGGCGCACTGCTGCACCGGCGCCCAGCAGGGCGATGCCGAACAGGGCCAGCGAGCCCGGTTCCGGCACTTCCGCGCCTTCGGCCAGCTTGAACTGGCCGTTGGTGCCGAGGAAGAAGTACTGGCCCGGCGCGTTGGCGTAGCTGCCGCCCGAGCAACCCGGACCCTGGAAGCCGCCGAACTGGCAAGCCACTTCGTCCACCAGGCGGTCGGTCGGACGGCCCAGGGTATTAGCGTTGGTAAAGGCGAACGACAGCACCGACGAACCCGACAGGTCCTTGCCCTCGCCGGTGAAGAAGTAGCCGGCGTCGAGCATGCCCGGGGCCGCCGATGCCAGCACCGTTACCTGGCCGTTGTTGATCGGGCTGCCGCTGGCATCGACCAGGCCGCCGCCGCCGGCCAGCACGTTGAACTCGGCGATCAGGTTGCCCAGGTTGGCGCCGAAGTAGCCTTCGGTGCTGCCGTACTGGCCATTGGTCGGGTTCTGGTACATCTTGATGGTGCCGCCGGTGAAGCTGAAGGCGCCGTTGAAGGTGCCGGTGCCCATGGCTTCGAAGGTGGCCGTGATGTTGCCGCCTGCATAGTTCAACGGGAACAGCTGGCCGTTGCTGTCGGCCTGCTGGATGTTGAAGACTGCGGATTCTTTGAATGTGAAGGAATTGGCGCCGCTCGAGGTCAGCTCGATGAAGGCGTTGCCGTTCACGTCCAGGTATTCGTTGATGACCTGGCCGTTATCGAAACCGCCGCCAGTCGGATTGAAGACCCAGTCGTTCAGGACCGGTGCTGCGGAGGCGGTACCCATGGTGCAAGCTGCGACAGCTGCTGCGCAAATCATTTTTTTAACAAATTTCATAATTCCTCTTAACCTGGTGGTCTTTGTAAGTGGGACCCACGATGTATGCAAGTCCCATGCCAGGAAAACTTTCTTATTAAAATCAATGACTTACGATGATATCATAATGCGCAAAGTATAGCTGTAAAGATTGTCGACAGTTTGTTGTGTCCACCAGGAATTAACAATGTGTGGATTGAATTGTTAAATGCCGCACATAGCGACCCTTATTCCACCACCCGCTTGCCCAGGATGATCAGGTCGCGCTCGACACCGGCGAGGTTCGCAACGCGCGGGAAATGGGCCCAGGTATCGAATCCGAAGGCGCGGAACAGCGCCAGGCTGGGCGCGTTGTGTCCGAAGATAAAGCCGAGCAAGGTATGCACCTTGATTTCCGGCGCAAAGGCGATCGCCTGCTCCAGGCAATAACGCCCGATCCCTTTGCCGCGCCAGCGTTCCGCAATATAGATCGACAGCTCGGCCGTGCCCGAGTACGCCGGGCGTCCATAGAAATTCGAATACGACATCCAGCCGATGACTTCGGGAGCGTCGGACCGGTCGTCGGCGGCATGGATCACCCACAGCGGACGGCGCTCGGGCGTGTGCTCGGCGAACCAGGCCTCGCGCGAGGCGACGCTGACCGGCTCGGTGTCGGCGGTGACGTCGCGCGAGGCGATGGTGGAGTTATAGATGTCGACGATGGTCGGCAGGTCGTCGCGGCAGGCGAGGCGGTGGATATAGGACGGCATGAAGGAAACAGGAATTTATAGCGTATGGGTGGCGCGCGAGGAACGCAGCGCGGCGCCGAGGATTTCTTCGATGCGGGTCTTGGCGCGCTGGCCGGTCTCGTCGGCCGGGAAATGGACGCCGATGCCTTGCGCCTTGCTGTTGTTGGCGCCGCTCGGGGTGATCCAGGCCACTTTGCCGGCGATCGGGTACTTGTTCGCATCGTCCATCAGCGACAGGATCAGGTAGATCTCGTCGCCGATCTTGTAGGGCTTGTTGGTCGGCACGAACATCCCGCCATTTTTCAGGAAAGGCATGTAGGCGGCGTACAAGGCCGCCTTTTCCTTGATGGCAAGCGACAGCACCGCCGGCCGCGGTAGCAGCGAAGCGTTCGGGTCGGTTGTATTGCCGGACATCGGTTTCCTTTCAGACGGGGCTGCAGCAGCGCGTGTAATCGAGCAGCATGTCTTCGACAAACAGTTTAGCCGACAGGGGGTGGTCCGCCACCGCCCGCCGCTCGTTCGCCGACTTTACTGCACGCAACAGATTCCCAGTGTGCACGCTGGCGGCCAGGGCCGCAAGTTCCTTCTGGTAGCGCGGGTAGTAGCGCACCACGCCGGACAATTTTACCGAGAGCAGGTCGTACAGCCAGCGCTGTTGCCAGGCCACCAGCGCGGCCAGTGGCGTCTTGCTCAGCTTTTCGGCATTGCGCAGGGCGGCGTCGCTGCTCGGGCGCGCCAGGAAATGCAGCAGGGCGTCGAGTTCGTCGCGGCTGCCGGTCTCGGCCTGGGCACGCGCCGCCAGCGGCGCCCCGCCCTCCTCGCGCAGCCAGCTGTCGGCGTCCGGCACGCCCTGCTCCTTGAGCCAGGCCAGCGCCTCGGCATGGCCGGGCATCGGGAGGGCGAACTTGCGGCAGCGCGACAGGATGGTCGGCAACAGGCGGTCCAGCCCGTTCGAGGCAAGCAGGAACACGGTGCCCGGCGGCGGCTCTTCCAGGGTTTTCAGCAGGGCGTTCGAGGCCGGCATGTTGAGCGCCTCGGCCGGGTACAGCACTACCACGCGCAGGCCCTGGCGGTGGGTCGAGATGTTCATGAAATCGGCCAGCGAGCGAATCTGCTCGATCTTGATCTCTTTCGACGGGGCCTTGGTCGACTTCGACTTCTTGTCGCCGTCGCCGCCCTCCTCGCCTTCTCCGCCCGGCTCGTCTTCCAGCGCTTCCGGCCGCACGCGGCGGTAGTCCGGATGGTTGTGCTGGACGAACCAGCCGCAGGACGCGCAGGCGCCGCAGGCCTGGCCGTCGGGCTGCACGTTTTCGCACAACAGGGCTTGGGCAAAGTGCTCGATGAAGTCGGCCTTGCCGATGCCGGCCGGGCCGTGGAACAGGATCGCGTGGGGCAGCCTGGCGCGCATCTGCTGCAGCTGCTCCCAGGCCTGGTGCTGCCAGGGGTAAATCACAACAATGTCTCCAGCGCCTCGCTGATGGTCTGGCGGGTTGCCTCGATGCTGCGGGTCGAATCGACGACCACGAAGCGCTCGGGGAATTGCGCCGCGCGGCGCAGGTACTCGGCGCGGCAGCGTGCGAAGAATTCGCCCTGCTCGCGCTCGAACTTGTCGAGGGTGCGGGTGGCATCCAGGCGCTCGCGCGCCACTTCCAGGGGGACGTCGAACAGCAGGGTCAGGTCCGGCTGCAGGTGCGGATGGACCCAGGCCTCGAGCGCCTCCAGCCTGGTGCGGTCCAGACCGCGTCCGCCACTCTGGTAGGCGAAGCTGGCGTCGGTGAACCGGTCGGACAGGACCCAGGTCCCGGCCGCCAGGTGCGGCTCGATCACCTGGGCCATGTGCTCGCGGCGGCTGGCGAACATCAGCAGCGCCTCGGTTTCCAAGTGCATCTTTTCGTGCAACAGCAACTCTCGCAGCTTTTCGCCCAGCGGCGTGCCGCCCGGCTCGCGCGAGGCGACCACCTGCCTGCCGCGCGCGGCCAGGAAGTCGCCGATGAAGCCGATATGGGTCGACTTGCCGGCGCCGTCGATGCCTTCGACAGTAATGAACTTGCCGCGCTCTATCATGGTCGTGCGATCCCGCGCTGGTACTGGTTGACCGCGCGATTGTGGTCGTTCAGGTTGTCCGAGAACTGGCTGGTGCCGTCGTTGCGCGACACGAAGTACAGGGCCTCGGTCTTGGCCGGCGCCATCGCCGCGGCGATCGACTGCACGCCGGGCAGCGAGATCGGCGTCGGCGGCAGGCCGTAGCGGGTGTAGGTGTTGTATGGGGTGTCGGTCTGCAAGTCCTTCTTCGCGATCTTGCCTTCGTAGCGCAGGCCCATGCCGTAGATCACGCTGGGGTCGGTCTGCAACATCATGCCGACCCGCAGGCGGTTCACGAAGACGCCCGCGATCATCGCGCGCTCGCTCTTCTGGCCGGTTTCCTTCTCGACGATCGAGGCCATGATCAAGGCCTCGTAGGGATTCTTGTAGGGCAGGTTCGGGTCGCGCTTTTCCCAGGCCGCGTTCAGGCGGTTCAGCATCATCTGGTGCGCCTGGCGGTAGATCTGCATGTCGCTGGAACCCTTGGCGAACAGGTAGGTGTCCGGGAAGAACAGGCCCTCGGGTTGCTTAAACTCGGGCGAGATCTTCGCCATCAGCTCGGCATCGGACAGCTTCGCCGTTTCGTGGCGCAGGGTCCTGGTGGCGGCGATCGCTTCGCGCATCTGGCGGAAGGTCCAGCCCTCGATGATGGTCACCGCCTCCTGGGCGAATTCGCCGCGCACCAGCTGCGTGAGCAGGCGCCGCGGCGAGGTGTCCGGTTTCAGCTCGTAGCTGCCGGCCTTGATGCGACCGGCGTCGCCGGTCACGCGCGCCAGCACCTGGAACAGGAAGGGGTTGATCGGCACGCCGGCCCTGGCCATCTGCTGGGCGGCCGCGTTCACGCCGCTGCCGGGCGTGATGGTGAATTCGATCGGCGGTTCCGCCGTGGTCAAGGGATGCTTGGACCACCAGGCGAAACCGCCGGCCGCCGCGACTGACACGATCGCGCCGGTAATGATGGTTTTTTTTATCAGTGCCATTCTTTACTAGTGTGTGGGGGATCTCTCGGACCTACTGCGCGTCGGCCTGTCGGCCTGCGATGCTCGCTGTACAACCGTACAGCTGCGCTTCTCGGCCAACATTCCTTCCGCTCGCTACGGTCCGTCAAGATCCCTTTTTGGCCGTCTCCGGCGCGAAATGCTCGACAACTCTATAATGAGGCCGTAATGATAAAGCCTAATTGCGAAGAATATTGGATTTATGAGCAACTGGACAGAATATCTGGCGTCGCACGGCGCCCGCTTCCATATTGACGAAGCCACCCAGGTCGAGGATTTCGGCCGCCCACTGAACGTCGACGAGCTGGCCGCCGGCTTCCTCGCCCCGGTGACCGACCTCGGCCTGATCGCGGTCGCCGGCGACGACGCCGCCGCCTTCCTGCACAACCAGCTGACCAACGACGTCGAGCATCTCGGCAACGGCGAAGCCCGGCTGGCCGGCTACTGCNNCCCCGAAGGGTCGCCTACAGGCGACCTTCCTGATGTGGCGCGATTCCGAGGCGATCTACCTGCAATTGCCGCGCGCCATCCAGCCGCCGCTGCAGAAGCGCCTGACCATGTTCGTGCTGCGCGCCAAGGCCAAGCTGCGCGACGCTACCGGCGAGGACGCCTTCGCGGCCGTGCTCGGCCTCGGCGGCGCGAAAGCCGAAGCGGCGCTGCGTGCCCAGGCCGGCGAACTGCCCGCCGCACCCTATGCCAAGGTGACGAGCGACAAGGGCACCGTGATCCGCGTGGCCGACGCCTTCGGGGCGCCGCGCTACCTGTGGATCACCTCGCCCGCCCAGGCCGAGGCGGCCTTCGCCACGCTGCGCGGAGAACTGGCACTGGGCGGCAACCAGGCCTGGCAACTGGCCGCGATCCATGCCGGCGTGCCGCAGGTGACCCAGGCGACCCAGGAGCAGTTCGTGCCACAGATGGTCAACCTCGAGCTGCTCGGCGGCGTGAACTTCAAGAAAGGCTGCTATCCGGGCCAGGAAATCGTCGCCCGCAGCCAGTACCTCGGCAAGCTCAAGCGGCGCACGACCTTGGCCACGGTCGAGAACGCAGCGGCGCGCGCCGGCGACGAGGTGTATTCCACCCTCGACCCCGAGCAGCCCTGCGGCATGGTCGTCAACGCCGCGCCGAACGGCGCCGGCGGCGCCGACATGCTGGTCGAGATGAAGCTCGCCGCCATGGAGGAAGACGTGCGGCTCGGCGCGGCCACCGGCCCGGCGCTGCGCTTCGTGCCCATGCCCTACCCGCTCGATGCGCTCGATCTCTAGGATGATCGACCTGTACGTGTATTACAAGGTGCGC
>DOUW01000165.1 GCA_003520365.1 Massilia sp. | reverse complement strand
CTGCGCCGGCCCTCGCGGCTGGCCGTGAGCCAGCCTTCCTGCACCAGACGGAACACGCTGGTGCGCACCAGGCGGTCGGTCACGCCCAGCGGCGCCAGCAGTTCGATCAGGCTGCCCAGCCAGGCCGCGCCGCCGTGCGGCGCGATGGCGTCGCCCATCACCGTCATGACCAGCGATTTCGAGCGCGGCGGATCGATGGCGAGGCAGTGGGCAATCCACTCGGTACTGTTCATTTGCTTCATGGAATCCTGTTCTTGTTCCTGCTGCTATTGCTTCGCAATATGATTCAAAATTTTGGTGTACATCTAGTTTTTTGTATCGTATTATCCTTTCACGATGTTTGCAATGGGAGACAGACCATGTACGCACAGATGGTGGAAACGGGCCTGAAAAAGGTCCAGACGCAAGACGACATGAGTGCCGAGGAGCAGGCATTCCAGGCCCGCATCGATGCCGGTGTGAAGATCGAGCCGAAGGACTGGATGCCCGAGGCCTACCGCAAGACCCTGATCCGCCAGATCTCCCAGCACGCGCACTCCGAGATCGTCGGCCAGCTGCCGGAAGGCAACTGGGTGACCCGCGCGCCTACCCTGAAGCGCAAGTCGGTGCTGCTGGCCAAGATCCAGGACGAAGCCGGACACGGCCTCTACCTGTACAGCGCCGCCGAAACCCTGGGCGTCTCGCGCGACGAACTGCTCGCCGCCCTGCATTCGGGCAAGGCCAAGTACTCGAGCATCTTCAATTATCCGACCCTGAGCTGGGCCGACATGGGCGCGATCGGCTGGCTGGTCGACGGCTCGGCCATCATCAACCAGATCCCGCTCTGCCGCTGCTCCTATGGTCCCTACTCGCGCGCCATGATCCGCGTCTGCAAGGAAGAGTCCTTCCACGCGCGCCAGGGCTACGACATCATGATGAGCCTGGCCAAGGGTACGCCCGAGCAGAAGGCGATGGCGCAGGATGCGCTGAACCGCTGGTGGTGGCCTTCCTTGATGATGTTCGGCCCGTCCGACGCCGAATCGGTGAACAGCGCGCAATCGACCAAGTGGCGCATCAAGCTGTTCTCGAACGACGAGCTGCGCCAGCGCATGGTCGACCAGACCGTGCCGCAGGCCGAATACCTGGGCCTGACGATTCCCGACCCCGATCTGAAATGGAACGAGGAAACCGGCCACTACGAATTCGGCGAGATCGACTGGAGCGAATTCCACAACGTCCTGAAGGGCAACGGCCCCTGCAACCGCGAGCGCCTGCGCACCCGTGTAAAAGCCTGGGATGACGGCGAATGGTTCCGCGACGCCCTGGTCGCCCACGCCGAAAAGAAGGCCGCCCGCAAGGCCGCCGCCTGAGGCTGGCCAATGATCCGTAGGGTGGGCACCCCGTGCCCACGCGTTCACCCAGCGCACGCAAACCAATACGGCTGACGAAGCCGAAAACATCCTGGAATACCGGAGACACAACCATGAGCAAAGAATGGCCCCTGTGGGAAGTTTTCATCCGCAGCCAGCACGGCCTCGCCCACAAGCACGTCGGCAGCCTGCACGCCCCTGACGCCGAAATGGCAATCAACAACGCACGCGACGTCTACACCCGCCGCAACGAAGGCGTCTCGATCTGGGTCGTGCGCGCCGCCGACATCGTCGCTTCCAGCCCATCCGACAAGGAAGCGCTGTTCGAGCCGGCCAACAGCAAGGTCTACCGCCACCCGACCTTCTTCCCGATGCCGGAAGAAGTCAAGAACCTGTGAGCGCAGTCATGGATGCGAAGTTTGAATATGTGCTGCGCCAGGGCGACAACGCCCTGATCCTCTCGCAGCAGCTCTCCCAGCTCTGCGGCAAGGGCCCGGCCCTGGAAGAAGACATGGCCCTGACCAACGTCGCGCTGGACCTGCTGGGTCAAACGCGCATGTGGCTGACCTACGCCGGCGAACTCGAAGGCAAAGGCCGCGACGAAGACCGCATGGCCTTCCACCGCGACGCCCATGCGTACCGCAACGTCCTGCTGGTCGAGCAGCCCAACGGCAGCTACGCCGACACGATGATGCGCCAGTTCTTCTTCGACACCTGGCACTACTTCCTGATGCAGGGCCTGCTGAAATCGAGCGACCAGCGCATCGCCGAGATCGCCGAGAAGTCGCTGAAGGAAATCACGTACCACCTGCGCCGCAGCGGCGACCTGGTGGTGCGCCTGGGCGACGGCACCGACGTCAGCCACGCCAAGATGCAGACGGCGGCGGACGAACTGTGGATGTACACCGGCGAAGTCTTCATCTACGACGAGATCGACAACGCGATGGTGGAGCAGGGCATCGCCCCGCCGGTCGAAGGCTTGCGCGCCGCCTTCCTCGAACACGTCAGCGAGATCTTCGCGGAAGCCACCTTGACCATGCCATCGCCCGACGCCTGGATGCAGCGCGGCGGCAAGCAGGGCCGCCACAGCGAACACCTCGGCTACATCCTGGCCGAGATGCAGTTCCTGCAGCGTGCCTATCCGGGAGCGGAGTGGTAATGACTCTTCAAGGCGTCACGGTCGAGCAGGTCTGGTCCTGGCTCGGCGAGGTGCCCGACCCCGAGATCCCCGTGATCTCGGTGGTGGACCTGGGCATCGTGCGCGACGTCGCCCTCATTGGCGACGAGTGCGTGGTGACGATCACGCCGACCTATTCGGGCTGCCCGGCGATGCAGGTCATCGCCGACGCCGTGAACGAAGCCCTGCACGCGCGCGGCATCGACAAGCTGCGCGTCGTGACGCAATTGTCTCCCGCCTGGACCACCGACTGGATGAGCGAATCCGGCAAGGCGGCACTCAAGGGCTACGGCATCGCGCCGCCGGTGCAGCAGGCAATCGACATCAGCGGCCTGCGCGGCGGTGTGAAGCGTAGCGCTTTCGTCGAGCCCGAAGTCGCCTGCCCGCACTGCGGCTCGAAGCACACCCAGCTCACCAGCCAGTTCGGCTCGACCCCGTGCAAGGCTTTATATAAGTGCCTGGATTGCCGCGAGCCTTTCGATTACTTCAAGTGCCATTAAAGCCAGCGCATTAAAGCTTAAACCATGAGCAAATTCTATCCACTGACTGTCGCCAAGGTGAAGCACGAGACGCGCGACGCCATCGCCGTCACCTTCGCCGTGCCGCCGGAACTGAAGCAAACCTTCGCCTACCAGCAGGGCCAGCACCTGACCCTGCGTGCCCTGATCGAGGGCGAAGACGTGCGCCGCTCGTATTCGATCTGCTCGGCGGTGCAGGACGAGCAGCTGCGCGTGGCGATCAAGCGCACGCCCGGCGGTGTGTTCTCGACCTGGGCCAACGAATCGCTGCAGCCGGGCGCCACGCTGGAAGTGATGCCGCCGATGGGCCACTTCAACGTGCCGCTCGAACCCGAGAGCGAACGCCATTACCTGGCCTTTGCCGCCGGCAGCGGCATCACGCCCATCCTGTCGATCATCACGACCACCCTGCAGGCCGAGCCGAAGAGCCGCTTCACCCTGGTCTACGGCAACCGCGCCTCCTCGTCGGTGATCTTCCGCGACGAGCTGACCGACCTGAAGGACCGCTACATGGGCCGCCTGAAGCTGGTCTATGTGATGAGCCGCGAGCCGCAGGACATCGAACTCTTCAACGGCCGCATCACCGGCGAGAAGTGCAGCGCCTTCCTCAAGCATTGGATCGACATCAACGACATCGACGTCGCCTTCATCTGCGGCCCGGAAGACATGATGCACGGCGTCTCGAAGTCGCTGCAGGACGCAGGCATGGGGAAGGAGAAAATCCGCATCGAGCTGTTCGCCGCCAGCATCCCGAAACACGAACATAAGCCGCGCAAGATCGAGGTCGGCGCCGCGCACCAGACCGAAGTCACCGTGATCATGGACGGCAGCGCCGCCAGCTTCACGATGGACAAGGACAAGGAATCGATCCTCGACGCCGGCCTGCGCGCGGGCATCGACATGCGCTACTCCTGCAAGGGCGGCGTCTGCTCGACCTGCCGCTGCAAGGTCGTCGAAGGCAATGTCGAGATGGACGTGAACTACGCGCTGGAAGACTACGAAGTGGCGCGCGGTTTTGTCCTGTCCTGCCAGTCCTTCCCGATTACGGACAAAGTGATCGTCGATTTCGACCAGCACGAGTAAAAAATAAAACTGGAGGAGACACCATGAGCTACGAATCGATTCAATTCAAGATCGAGGACGGCGTCGCCGTCCTGACCCTGAACCGCCCCGACCGCCTGAACAGTTTTACGCAAGCCATGCACCTCGAAGTGCGCGACGCACTCGATAAGCTGCAAGCCGACAAGTCGGTGCGCGTGCTGGTGCTGACCGGCGCCGGCCGGGGTTTTTGCGCCGGCCAGGACCTGGCCGACCGCGCGGTCGCTCCCGGTGCGCCGGGCGTGGACCTGGGCGAATCGGTGGAAAAATTCTATGCGCCGCTGGTGCTGACCCTGCGCTCGCTGCCGATGCCGGTCATCTGCGCCGTCAACGGCGTGGCGGCCGGCGCCGGCGCCAACCTGGCGCTGGCCTGCGACATCGTGCTGGCCGCGAAGTCCGCCAGCTTCATCGAGGCCTTCTGCAAGCTGGGCCTGATTCCGGATACCGGCGGTACCTGGCACCTGCCGCGCCTGATCGGCCACGCCCGCGCCACGGGCCTGGCCATGCTGGGCGAGAAGCTCACCGCCGAGAAGGCCGAGGAATGGGGCCTGATCTGGCGCTGCGTGCCGGACGAGGCGCTGATGGATGAGGCGATGGCCATGGCCGATCACTTCGCCAGCGCTGCAACCCGCGGCCTGGCCTTCACCAAGAAAGCGCTGCAGGCCAGCTACGCCAACACCCTGCCGGAACAATTACAGCTGGAAGGCGCGATGATGCGCGAGCTGGGCTACAGCCACGATTACCGCGAAGGCGTCGCCGCCTTCATCGCCAAGCGTCCGGCCCAGTTCAAGGGAGAGTAGGAATGGAGGCACTCGCCAAGGGGAGTGTCGTTGCCGTCATCGGCAGCGGCGCGATGGGCTCGGGCATTGCCCAGATCGCCGCCGCCAGCGGCCACGAGGTGCGCCTGTTCGACACGCGGCCTGACGCCGCCGCGAAGGCCATCGCCGAGATCGGCAAGGTCTACGACAAGCTGGTCGAGAAGGGCCGCATGGGCGCGGTCGATGCCGACCTGGCGCGCGAGCGCCTGAAAACGGTCGACACGCTGGCCCAGGTGAGCGATGCATCGCTCGTCATCGAAGCCATCGTCGAGAACCTGGATGCCAAGCGCACGCTCTTCGCCGACCTGGAAGCTATCGTCGACGCGCGCTGCATCCTGGCGACGAATACCTCGTCGATCTCGGTGACCGCGATCGCCGCGCCGCTGCGCCATCCCGAGCGCCTGGTCGGCATGCACTTCTTTAACCCGGTGCCGTTGATGGCCCTGGTGGAAGTGATCAGTGGCCTGGCCACCAGCAAGGCGGTTGCCGACACCGTCTACGCCACCGCCGAAGCCTGGGGCAAGGACCCGGTGCACGCCAAGTCGACGCCCGGCTTCATCGTCAACCGCGTGGCGCGCCCCTATTATGCCGAGGCGCTGCGCCTGCTGCTCGAGCGCGCCGCCGATCCGGCCACGCTGGACGCCGTCATGCGCGACTGCGGCGGTTTCCGCATGGGCCCCTTCGAGCTGATGGACCTGATCGGCCACGACGTCAACTTCTCGGTCACGCAATCGGTGCACGCGGCCTATTACGGCGACCAGCGCTACACGCCCTCGATCCTGCAGCAGGAACTGGTGAACGCCGGCTTCCTCGGTCGCAAGAGCGGCCGCGGCTTCTACCGCTACGGCGCCGATGCCGTCAAACCGGCGCCCCGGGTCGAGCCGGCGCAGGAACGCCCGAACACGGTCGGCATCAGCGTGCGCCGCGAGATCACCAACAGCATCGTCAGCCCGATGGAAGCGCGCCTGGCCGATGCCGGCTTCAGCGTGACCCACCGCGAACCGCTGGCCGGCGCCGAGAAGCACGAAGCGCCCGCCTTCCACTGCAACGGCGCGGCGATCTTCCTCACCGACGGACGCAGCGCCACCGAGCGCGCGGCCGCCAACAACCACCCGAACACGGTGGTCTACGATTTGCTGCTGGATCACGCCAAGGCGACCCGCATCGCGCTGGCGCGCGCCGACCAGTGCAGCGACGAAGCCTATTACTCCGTGGTCGGCATGTTCCAGGCCGCCGGCTTCGAGGTCACGCGCATCGACGACGTGCCCGGCATGGCCGTGATGCGCACCGTCGCCATGCTCGCCAACGAAGCAGCCGATGCCGTCAACCAGGGCGTGTGTAGCGCCATCGCGGTCGACATCGCGATGCAGAAAGGCGTGAACTACCCGCGCGGGCCGCTGGCCTGGGCCGACAGCGTCGGCATCGAGCACGTGGTGACGGTCCTGGCGAACCTCGCCGCCACCTATGGTGAAGACCGCTACCGCGTCTCGCCGCTCTTGCGCCGCAAGCTCGCCGCCAACCCGACCGGAGCCCGTTTCCATGCATAGCGACCAGCACAGCAATCAACTGCACGACCCGCAGGCGCTGGCCGAACTGGCCGGCAAGACGATGTACGAACGCGACCCGGCCAGCCAGGCGCTGGGCATGACCCTCGATGCAATCCGCCCCGGCTATGCGCGCATGAGCATGCGCGTGCGCGCCGACATGCTCAACGGGCATGCGACCTGCCACGGCGGCTTCATCTTCATGCTGGCCGACAGCGCCTTCGCCTTCGCCTGCAACTCGCACAATTTCAACACGGTCGGCGCCGGCTGCACCATCGATTACCTGTCCCCGGGACGCGAAGGCGACCTGATGACGGCCGAGGCGGTGGAGCGGGCGCTTTCCGGCAAGACCGGCGTCTACGACGTCACCGTGACCAATGCCGAAGGGAAGACGATCGCGCTCTTCCGCGGAAAGTCGCACCGCGTGAGCGGGATGGTGGCAGAGGTGAACGCGTAGTTCGACATTTGATAGGCGCCGCCTGAAACACAGCTGAGAAGGAGACACAGATGGTCCAACGCATTCCCTCGCCCGGCGAGCTGGAACCGATCGAACGCGCCAGCCGCGACGAACTGCAGGCGCTGCAGCTCGAGCGCCTGAAATGGTCCTTGAAGCACGCCTACGAGAACGTGCCGCACTACCGCAAGGCTTTCGACGAGGCAGGCGTGCATCCCGAGGACCTGAAAACCCTCGCCGACCTGGCGAAGTTCCCGTTCACCGAGAAGAAGACCCTGCGCGACAACTACCCCTTCGGCCTGTTCGCCGTGCCGCGCGAACAGGTGGTGCGGGTGCACGCGTCCTCCGGCACCACGGGCCGCCCGACGGTGGTCGGCTATACGCAGCGGGACATCGACACCTGGGCCGATGTCGTCGCGCGCTCGATCCGCGCCGCGGGCGGGCGTCCGGGCGACATGGTGCACGTGGCCTACGGCTATGGCCTGTTCACGGGCGGCCTGGGCGCGCACTACGGCGCCGAGCGCCTGGGCTGCACGGTGGTGCCGATGTCGGGCGGGCAGACCGAGAAGCAGGTCCAGCTGATCTGCGACTTCAAGCCCTCGATCATCATGGTCACCCCTTCCTACATGCTGAACATCGTCGAGGAATTCCAGCGCCAGGGGCTGGACCCGGCGAAGTCTCCGCTGCAGGTCGGCATCTTCGGCGCCGAGCCCTGGACCAACGCCATGCGCGCCGAGATCGAGCAGAAGGCCGGCATCGACGCGGTCGACATCTACGGCCTGTCCGAAGTGATGGGCCCGGGCGTGGCCAGCGAATGCATCGAGAGCAAGGATGGCCCGGTGATCTGGGAAGACCATTTCTACCCCGAGATCATCGACCCCGAGACCGGCGAAGTGCTGCCCGACGGCGAAGAGGGCGAGCTGGTGTTCACTTCGCTGTCGAAGGAAGCGCTGCCCATCATCCGCTACCGCACGCGCGACCTGACCCGTTTGCTGCCGCCCACCTCGCGCGCGATGCGCCGCATGGGCCGCATCACCGGCCGTTCGGACGACATGCTGATCATCCGCGGCGTGAACGTGTTCCCGAGCCAGATCGAGGAACTGGTCCTCAAGATGCCGGCGCTGGCGCCGCAGTACCAGCTGGTCGTCGCCAAGGACGGCCACCTCGACACGCTGGAAGTGTTCGGCGAACTGCGCGAGGCCGGCGTGGCGGCGGACACGGTCGAGGCCCTGTGCCGCGAGCTGCAGCACTGCATCAAGACCTATGTCGGCGTCACCACGAAAGTGACCCTGACCCCGCCGATGGGCATCGAGCGCACCATGACCGGCAAGGCCCGGCGCGTGGTCGACAAGCGCACCAAGAACACTTGAAGCGCATCCAAGGATACAAGGAGACATTCATGATCGACGCATTCATCTGCGACGCCATCCGCACCCCCTTCGGCCGCTATGGCGGCTCGCTCGCCTCGGTGCGCGCCGACGACCTGGCGGCATTGCCGATCGCTGCCCTCATCGAGCGCAACAAGGGCGTGGACTGGACCATGGTCGACGACCTGTACTGGGGCTGCGCCAACCAGGCCGGCGAAGACAACCGCAACGTCGGCCACATGGCAGGCCTGCTGGCCGGCCTGCCGCCCGAGGTGCCCGGTAACACCATCAACCGCCTGTGCGGCTCCAGCCTGGACGCGGTCGGCATCGGCGCGCGCGCCATCCTGTCGGGCCAGGCCAACCTGATCATCGCCGGCGGCTCCGAGAGCATGACCCGCGCCCCCTTCGTGATGGGAAAGGCCGACTCCGCCTTCTCGCGTGCGGCCAAGATCGAGGACACCACCATCGGCTGGCGCTTCGTCAATCCGCTGATGAAGGCGAAGTACGGCATCGACTCGATGCCGGAAACGGCCGAGAACGTGGCGAAGGATTTCAACGTCAACCGCGCGGACCAGGACGCGTTCGCGATCCGCAGCCAGCAGCGCTGGGCGCGCGCCAACGCGGCCGGCGTGTTCAAGGACGAGATCGTGCCGGTGACGATTCACTCGAAGAAGGGCGATTCGCGCGTGTTCGACACCGACGAGCATCCGCGTCCCGACACCAGCATCGAAGCGCTGGCGAAACTGAAGGGCGTCGTGTCGCCCGACGGCACCGTTACCGCCGGTAACGCCTCGGGCGTGAACGACGGCGCCTGCGCCCTCCTGATCGCCTCCGGCAGCGCCGCCGAGCGCTTCGGCCTGACCCCGCGCGCCCGCATCATCGGCATGGCCACCGCCGGCCTGGCGCCGCGCATCATGGGTTTTGGACCATCTCCAGCCACGAAGAAGGTGCTGGCACAGACCGGATTGACCATCGAGCAGATGGACGTGATCGAGCTGAACGAAGCTTTCGCATCGCAGAGCCTGGCCGTGCTGCGCGACCTCGGCCTGGCCGATGACGCTGAACACGTCAACCCGAACGGCGGCGCGATCGCGCTCGGCCACCCACTCGGCGCATCCGGCGCACGCCTGGTCACCGCTGCCGTCTACCAGCTGCAGCGCACCGGCGGCCGTTACGCGCTGTGCACGATGTGCATCGGCGTCGGCCAGGGCATCGCCCTGATCATCGAAAGGGTCTGAGCATGGTGAAGGTCTATGAAATCGACGGCGTGCGCCCGGTGGTGCATCCGACAGCCTACGTGCATCCGACCGCGGTCCTGATCGGCGACGTGATCGTCGGCCCGCGCTGCTACATCGGCCCGCTGGCCTCGCTGCGCGGCGACTTCGGCCGCCTGGTCCTGGAAGAGGGCGCCAACGTCCAGGACACCTGCGTGATGCATGGCTTCGAGGACGGCGAGACCGTCATCGAGGTCGACGGCCACATCGGCCACGGCGCCGTGCTGCACGGCTGCCGCGTGGGCCGCAATGCCATGGTCGGCATGAACGCGGTGGTGATGGACGGCGCGGTGGTCGGCGAGGAATCGATCGTCGCCGCGATGAGCTTCGTGAAGGCGAAGATGATCATCCCACCGCGCAGCATGGTGATGGGCACGCCGGCGCGCGTGATGCGCGAACTGAAACCCGAAGAAATCGCCTGGAAGAGCTTCGGCACCCGCCAGTACCACCAGCTGACCGAGCGCTCCATGAAGACCATGCGCGAAGTCGAGGCCTACACCGAAATCGAACCGAACCGCCCCGTTTTCGACTTCAGCAACAACGGCGGACACGTACCCAAGACATAAACGTAGGGTGGACACCTGTGTCCACGCGGTATGGCACGTCAAATGGCCCGAACCGCGAAGAGCACAACTAGCGCCAGCAACGTAGGGTGGAGACTCGTCCCCACGCGAACGCGGCCGATGCTCATCCCGACCGCCTGCAAGCAACACGGTAATCCGAGGAGACAACAAATGCACACCCCAAGCACCCTGCAAAGCTGGATCGCCGGCCGCTGGATCGGCCAGAAAGCCGCCACCCCCCTGCACAGCGCCCTCGACGGCCAGCTGGTCTACCACACCCACGCCGAGAAGCTCGACTTCGACGAAGCCGTCACCTACGCTCGCAAGACCGGCGTCCCCGGCCTGATGAAGCTCGACTTCCAGACCCGCGCCCAGCGCCTGAAAGCCCTGGCGCTCTACCTGATGGAGCGCAAGGAAGAACTCTACGAAATCTCGCACCTGACCGGCGCCACCCGCCCGGACAGCTGGGTCGACGTCGAAGGCGGCATCGGCACCCTGTTCGCCTACGCCAGCATGGGTTCGCGCGAGCTGCCCTCGTCGAACGTGCTGCACGAAGGTCCGGCAATGAACCTGGGCAAGCGCGGCGGCTTCGCCGGCACCCACATCCTGGTCCCGAAGGGCGGCCTGGCGGTGCACATCAACGCCTTCAACTTCCCGATCTGGGGACTGCTCGAGAAATTCGCGCCGAGCTTCCTGGCCGCCATGCCCTGCATCGGCAAGCCGGCTACCGCGACCAGCTACCTGACCCACGCGGTGGTCAAGATGATGCATGAATCCGGCCTGCTGCCGGAGGGCGCGCTGCAGCTCGTGATCGGCTCGACCGGCGACCTGCTCGACCGCCTGACCGGCTTCGACGCGGTCACCTTCACCGGCTCGGCCGACACCGCCGCCAAGCTGCGCGCCAATGCGAATCTCATCAAGGAGTCGGTCCCGTTCACGGCCGAAGCCGACTCGCTGAACGCCGCCATCCTGGCGCCGGACGTCACCCCGGACGATCCCGAGTTCGACCTGTTCGTGAAGGAAGTCGCGCGCGAGATGACCGGCAAGGCCGGCCAGAAATGCACGGCGATCCGCCGCGTCATCGTCCCCGAGCAGCACGCCGATGCGCTGGGCGAGCGCCTGCGCGAGCGCCTGGCGAAAATCGTGGTCGGCAATCCGAAGCTGGAAGGCGTGCGCATGGGCGCGCTGGCCTCGATGGACCAGCACCGCGACGTCAGCGAGCGCGTCGAGATGCTCGCGCGCGGCAACGAAGTGATCTTCGGCGCCCACCACGGCTTCAACCCGGTGGGCGAAGGCGTTGCCTCCGGCGCCTTCTTCTCGCCGACGCTGCTCCTGTGCCGCAACGCGTCCATCAACGCCGCCGTGCACGACATCGAAGCCTTCGGCCCGGTCAGCACCATGATGACCTACCGCGACATCGACGAGGCGCTGGACCTGGCCGCGCGCGGCCGCGGCAGCCTGGTGACGACGCTGGCGACCAAAGACCCGGCGATCGCCGCGCACGCGGTGCCGATCGCGGCTGCC